>DYDT01000162.1 GCA_020404485.1 Rickettsia endosymbiont of Diachasma alloeum
GCGGATTGATCTGTCATATATGAACCAAGTATTTTTGCCTCTATCATCATGAATTATCAAAAAAATTCAACCATTTAGTCCTTACATCTCTAAAAATTGTCATGTAGTAAGATAAAAAAGGCATATATATATATTTATTTCTTCCATATCTATAATTGCTTTTTTAGGAGTTTTTAAACATTCTTGTAGATGTTTTTTATTTAAATATGGTGCTAAATTATAATTCAATATATAACATTGTAAATTATCTTTTTTATTACTAAAATTAAATGTGACTTCATTTCCTTGCTCTAGCAATTTTTTAATATTTATTGTTTGGTCTATGAAATTCTTTTGCTCTAAACTTAAGTGTTTGATTCTTAGAATATTTTTCACTACTGAAAATGACAAAACCGCAAATAATAGCATAAGAATAAATAGTTCTTTTCTACTCTGTTTTTCATTTAAGAAAATACTACTTGTTATATATGCAGCAGCGATCATACCTATAGCTAGAACGTAACAACCAAGATATCGAAGTAATGAGGCTCCTTTAATTGCTTCTTCATAGCTAAAAGTAAAGAAATATAGATATAGTCGCCATAAAGCAAAAATTATGCCGCAAATAAATGTGGCTATTAGACAAAATTTATATTCTGCTAACAGTTTCGGTTTATATTTACGAATTCCATACCAGGCAATAAAACAAATAGTATATACAACTAAACTTCCTTCTTTTACTAAAAATTTTAAAAGAAACTTACCATAATTTAGTAATAATAATTTATGCTGTTCATTAAAATTTTCTACAATATATATTAAATTACTAAAACTATGCTCTTTTTTATCTAAGAAATCGTGAGTATTCCTAAAATAATCCATTAAGATAAAATTGCATAATATTGGTAGAATTAATAAAATTACATAGGTAATATAATCATGTGATGTTTTAGGTTTTTTATCAAAAAATGTATAATGTAATATAAGAATTATCGAAGCAAAACTTGCAAGCCACGCTCCAATTTCTCTAAATAAAGGAAGTAATATAGCGATAGGTATAATCAGCTTTAAAGCTTTTTTCTTATCTTCTTCAAGAATATAAATAACAAGAATAGATCCGAATATTAGTCCTATAGTGCTGTCATTATATATAGAGTGAAGTCCTGTCGTATATAATACTACTGCACAAAGTATAGCAGAAAATAGTAAACCGGTCTGCCAAATTTTCTTATTGGAGGCTAACGGAGCTAAGAACATTAAATGTAGTAAGAAATGAGCAAATAGTACATTTCCGTCCGAGTAACCTGAAAGCATTAGCATAAAGTAGTGGTAAACAGCGGCACCTCTTGGATAATGTGCATGCGTAGAAATAATAGAGGTAAGTGAAGTTTGGTTTTCAAAAACTCCTGAATATAATAGTTCTGTGGTAAATATTCCCCAATGAGAAAAATCATCATAAGCATGTAGTGATGCTTCTCTGGTATATAGGAAAAAAAGAAAAATCAATAGAGTAAAAATAAGAGATTCGTAAGAAAATCTATGTCGATTTATAAATGCTAATAATATACCAATGAAGTAAAGTAAATAGGTCGCAGCCATTAACAAATTTAGTATAGCACAGCAATATAAAATCGTAACTAATATGCTAATTGTTATAGGTATCGCATGGTTTAATTTTACTTTGAAATATTTTGAAAAAAAACATGAAAAGCCAAAAAAGCTTAATATTGGTATGATAATCATTTACTTTAATAATAATTTAGATGTCACATAATAAAGATTAAAAGTTTAAATGTAAACTTTTCTATTGTTATTACAGTGCAATTGACTATATTTAATAGATATTAGTAATTTTTTTAAATAAAGAATAAATTATTTATATGGCAACAACAGATACATCCAAACGTAGTGATAAATTACGGAAAAGCTTAGAAAAAACTTTGTCTTCTTCTAAAGCTAATAAATTAATTAATAGTGCAATTAAAGATTTGTCATCTTCAAATGGGTTAAGTTTTGAAACAATCTTACTTGGAGCAAAATTTGCTTTAACTAATCCTGTAAATACTTATAACCTTGTTCAACTTGCTAATTCCTCTGATACATATCTTGATCCAGAATTTCAAAAATCACTTCTTGAGGAAAAACCAATATGGGAGTTTTTAAAAAAGAATGCTGGTAATTTACCTAAAATAGGGCAAATACTTGCTAAAGCTGGATTTAGAGAGTTTCAAGAAGGTAATTTCTTAGATCAGAAAGGTTTGGATATATTAAAAGAAAGTTTCAAAAATGACGAGGTGCTTGATCAGCTTAAAGAAGTTGCAGTAGAGGTAAAAAAAGATGAACCTAATTGGAACAAAGTAACTTCTAATACTTTGGATATGCTTACCAAAGATAAAAACTTTGAAAAGTTTTTTAATGAAAAAGGAAAGGATATTGCAAGCTATATAAAAATTGGGGCAACTGAAATATTACCAGGCAATTATATCAAAAGTTTTGATGACATATTACAAAAACCGGAAAGTAACCAAAGCTATGCAGAAGTGCAAAAAATCTTTGATAGAAATCCTGCTTTAAAACAAGAAGTTGCTGAAAATATAGATAATTTGAAATCTTTAAAGGAATTTAATAACCTAAGTCCTGAAAAACAGACAGTACTAAATAGCTTTGTAGCAGATGCTAAACAGCAGGCTAAACCTGCCTTGAAAGAGTATTTTGAAAATTATAGAATTGATCCCAAAGTTTTAAGTACTGTTCCTAGTTTATTGAATGAAATTCCTAAAATAAAAGAAGTTTTTGATACTCTTAATGAGCCAAATCAAGGATTAATGATAGCTATTGAAAAAACTTTAGAAATGACTAAAGACAATAAGGAATTAAGAGATTTTTTTGCTAATAATAAAGAATTTTTACCAAATGTAGCTTTAGGCATTATTGAAAATAATCCTGATTTGCAAAAAATAACTAAAGCCTACAATTTTGATAAGCAAATGCTTAATATAGTTGGCGAAATGATGTCAAAGCCTGAAATGGCACATGATATTATGTTAGATGTAAATAAAGGCGATTATATGAGCGTGACAAATAGTTTAATTTTAGCTCTCAATGATCCGTCGTTTAAATTAAAAGATACATTAGTGCAGCAAAGTAAAGATGGCTTATTTGATAATTTATTCAAAGGTGTAGTTGACGTAGATGCAAAAGATAGCGGTGTCATTAAACAGCAACTTGAGAATTACGGTCTACAAGCAGAAGATGTTGTAAAGCTTAGCAAAGTGATGCCTTTATTACTTGATAAGCCTGAATCATTACAAAAAGTTTTTAGCAGTTTTGTTAAAGGTGATTATACAGGAATTGCAAAAGAACTAATTACTTTAACAAAAGATAATCCTGAAATTCAGCAATATTTAAATGATAATAAAAGAATATTCGCAAAAGTAGGGCTAGATTATGTAACTCAAGCAGTAACAAATATATTTAGTGGGACACCGCAGCCGGTAGAAGATAAAATTACAGATAAAAATATCCTTATTGATCAAGCGGTTGATAAAATATTTTTACAAGCTAAATCGGAAAGTAAGCAAAATTTACCTAATAAAAAAGAATTTGCTAATGAAGTAAA
>DYDT01000163.1 GCA_020404485.1 Rickettsia endosymbiont of Diachasma alloeum
TAGAGGTATTTTACAACCGTATCAGAATGCATTCTGCTAATGACTATCTATCACCAGTAAAATATGAAGAAATACAACAATGTGCATGAACAACTGTCCGGAAAAGTGTTGACAGATCACTATCAAAATGAAAAAATTAAGTGCTGTTTTAAATATTGACTTGGAGGATTATTCAAAATTGATTGAGCATATGCATAAGGAAATAAGCCCTAATATAATTATACTAGATTACCATGTTCCAGATTAATTCATTTCATTCTTATCAAATAAAAAATAGTTACCTACTTTCGGAATAATAAACTTATCTTCCGGTATATTATGCTTTTTCATGGCTTGCTGTAACTCTAAAGGAGCTGCGTTAAAGGGTTCGTCAGCTAATTGAAAAACATCGAAATGGCTGGCTATAGAAAATTTAGATCGCAAATCTAGATGAGCAAGTACTGCTTCCTCAGGGTTCATATGTACCGGTTTCATAAACCATCTTGGTTCATAAGCTCCTATTGGAATAAGGCTAAGCAAAATGTTATATTTTTTGCCAATCTCTTTAAAAATATTAGCATTATAACCTGAGTCACCTATAAAACAAATATCACCCGTCTTGGTTTTAATAATAAAAGTTCCCCATAATGCTTCGTTCTTATCAAATATTCCTCTAGCTGACCAATGTTGTGCCGGCTCTAAAAAATACTCTACATTTTGATTCTTGTAAAATTCTCCCCATCCTAGAGTAATAATTTCGGCATCCTTAATGTGTTTTTTTATTATTATATCATTCTTAAGAGGAGTAATAATTTTAGGCTTATCCCGCAGCCACAAATCTTTAATCGTTTTAATATCTAGATGATCATAATGATTATGGCTTATTAATATAAAATCTATTTTAGGTAAATCAGCAAAATCGATCCCAGGCTTTACTACTCTTTTCGGTCCTGCAAAGGTAAAAGGACTTGCTCGTTCTGCCCAAACCGGATCAGTTAAAATATTTAGACCTTGTACCTGAATTAAGAAAGTAACGTGACCTACATAGCTTACCCTTATATTCTCATCATGAGTTATTGGAGGAATATCGGTTATAATAGATTCCGATAATGGTAGCCATTCTGACTTTTTTGAAGTCATTTTCCACTTTAAGATATCAAGCAAATTTTTAGGCTTAATATTAGGATCAAGGTTATAAAACATATTTTTATTTTAACGTGATCTTTCGGTTTGTTTATTAGATCGTTTAGCTTGCTCTTTTTCTGCAAAAGATTTTTTTGTCTCATTTGGCTTTTGTACTGATTTATGTGCAAACCCTGCTGCTTTTTCTCTTACTTCCATGACAGATTGCAGAGCTTCTTTTGGTAGTTGAGTTAAAAATGCTGGTATCTTTGATTCTACTTCTTGCTTATTAATATTTATTTCTTTTGATTTCTTTAATTCTATTTCTTTAGCAAGATCTCTGCCAATAACTTCATCTAACGAAACTTGCATGTAATCAGCAAGAGCAACAATTGTTTTACTACTAGGCATATTTATATCATCTCTCATAAATCTATCTATTGTAGTTTCATGACATCCTAATATATTAGCTAACTTGTAATAACCTTTATCTGATTTTTGATTACCTTTTAATTTTTTTTCAACTATTATTTTGTCTATGAATTCTTTTAAATGCTCTCTATATTTTTCTTCAATTTTAGGCTTTTTTATAATTTCAATAGGATTGTTACTTGCTTCAAGTTTTCGCTTATTACTTCCATTATTTTTTAAAATTTCACCCATTGTTTTTTCCTACAGATATATATTCATTTCTAAGTGGTAAGGTTTTTATATTTTTTGAAAAATTATTTATTAATATATAACTAATAAATGGTAAATAGAAGATAATTTATAACGCAAACAATAAAATAGAGCTATTAGTGAAGTATTTTGGACGTTTCAAGGAGATTATATAGATTACAGATTGTTTTCTCTACTTGCTTATCATTTATTAATAGAATAATTTTAATTTCTGATATTTGTATCATTTGAACATTTATATTATCTTTTGCTAATTTTAACAATATCATTTCAAGCAATTTCAAATCATTTTTAATCCCATGACCGATAATTGAAACTGTAGCAATTTCAGTATCAAAATTGAAATTAGTTATTTGATTATTGTTTTTCAAATTAGTAAGTAATATATGTAAACTATTTTTTTCTGTTAAATTAGTAATAAAACTATATCTTTTGTTAGGCTCTATTTCTTGCATTAACTCAATATGATTATTATTTTGTGCAATGATACTCGCAACTTGAATAAAATCTAACGAAGAGCTTTCTATAGTTATATATAATAAATTTTTATTAGAAGTAATGCCGCTAATTATCCTTTTTTCCATAATTTTATCTTTTGAAGTGATTAACGTGCAACCTGTTTCAGGTGCAAAAGTTGAAAGAATACGCATATCTATTTGATATCGCATTACTATTTCTGCTGCCCTTGGATGTAATACTTTTGCTCCACTTAATGCTAACTCTAACATTTCTGAAAAGTCTATCTCATTTATCTTTTTTGCTTTTGGAATAATTCTTGGATCAGCAACAAATACTCCCTCTACATCCGTATAAATATCGCATCTATTTGCTTTCATAGCTGCAGCAATTAAAGCAGCGGTAGTATCAGAGCCACCTCTACCTAATGTAGCTAATCTATTATGTTTATTGATTCCTTGAAAACCAGCAATTATAGGAATAATATCTTGTTGTAAACATTCGTTCAATAATTTCGTGTCAACTGATTCTACTAAAGCTTTACTGTGATTATCATCAGTCAAAATTGGTAATTGCCACGCCAAAAATGATCTGGCATTTATATTTTCTTCTTGAAGAGCAAGTGCAAGCAATGAAGCCGTAACTATTTCACCGCTAGAAAGTGCTACATCATATTCTGCAAGTTGAGATGATTTATTAAGACTTGATACTTCATTACACAATGTAACAAGTTGATTAGTAACCCCTGCCATAGCAGAAACTACTATAATTACTTGATTATTTTTAGCTATTTCAGTTTTTATAATAGGGATGATTTTTTTTATTCTGTCAATAGTTGCAACGGAAGTGCCACCGAATTTTTGAATTATTAAGGCCATATATAGAAGCCTAGTAGAATATTGTTTATTTTAAATAGAGTAAATTATGTATACTCGTCTACCAATTTTTTATTTATTAGAGATATATCTTCTTTTGTACTATTCTCAAATAAGACTGCGTACATGGATTAATTTTAACGTCATAAGCTACGCAACTGCAAGGAGCGTGACAATCTCAAGAGTATCGCAAGATTTATTACATGGATCGAAAAATACTTTTGATGTCATGTTTGCGAAAGCAGAAATCCAGAATAAAGCAAGATAATTTGAGCTTTTAATTTTAAAAATTTGCTGTATTTATACCTATTTTCTGGATTCCTGCTTTTAGCTAGGAATGACGTAAATAGATCCATACAACAACCCTTAACAAATGCCGGAGATGCGTAGTATCGACGCAATAATTTCGTAAACTTCCTGAGATTGCAACATTCGCTCCGCTCACTTGCAATGACGATTATGCAGGCAATCCCACAAATTCTTAATTATGCATTAGCGATTTCTGTAACGTTTACTATTTTATGATCACGCTTAGTTAAAAACTCTACTCTTCCTGATGTTAAAGCAAAAATAGTATGATCCTTACCAATCCCAACATTCACTCCAGGATGAATTTTTGTACCACGTTGTCTAACTATAATATTGCCAGGTATTACATATTGTCCATCGGCTTTCTTAACACCGAGTCTTCGACCGGCTGAATCTCTTCCGTTCCTAGAACTACCACCAGCTTTTTTGGTTGCCATCTTATGATTCCTTTATTATTAACTTTTACAAAAAGTTTATTATTGTTTTGTAATATCTAATATTTTCAGCTCTGTCAATTCTTGACGATGACCCGCTTTACGACGATAATTTTTTCTACGTTTTTTCTTAAAAACTATAATTTTATTATCTCTAAGCTGGTTAGTAATTTCAGCTGTAACAACAGCTCCTTTTACTAATGGAGTACCGATAAAAGAAGGTTTTGAATATTCACCGATCATTAAAACCTGATTAAGCTGAATTTTAGAGCCAAGCTCACCTTCAATTTTTTCGACTTTAATAACGCTATTTTGGTCTACTTTATATTGTTTTCCACCTGCTTTTATAACTGCGAACATGAAAAATATCTCTTTAAAAATTTATAAATATTTGTCGTATCATATTATTATATTAGTAATTAGTCAATGATAATTTGAAAGAGATCATCAGTATTTTTAACTGTTTTATTAGATCCTGTGAGCAAATCACGTGACAACAAAGAGGGAAGCAGGTAGACGAAGTTTAATTTGGGAAAGAGTAAGGCGTCTTGAAACTAATAATCGCAGCGTTATTAGTAGTGGATTATCAGCAAAAGACAACGTTCAGCGTATTTCATAAAGTTCTAGACAAGATGAATTTCAAGGTGAGCCAAGCTAGGCGTATAATTAAATACGTGAGCACAGGCGAATCTTTCAAAATTCGCTTGTATCGGACTTTATGAAATAGCTGAAGCCAATTTTTCAAATTAAACGAGTATACTCTCTATCTTTGCAGCGAGTATAAAATCGCTCTCAGTAAGACCATCAATTTTATGAGTCCATATTTCTACTACGCATGATGTGGCTATAGTTTTCCGGACAGTTAATAATAGACGATATTAACAGAAAGGATAAAAATGACAGATATAAAACCAAAGGTATATCCAGCTGAATTTAAAGAATCAGCGATTAAA
>DYDT01000164.1 GCA_020404485.1 Rickettsia endosymbiont of Diachasma alloeum
AATCTATTGCTTCATTTATTTTTTTATTCTTCTCTATTTGCATTTCTGTTACCTATATTTTTAATTACTTCTAATATAGGCTCAACAAAAATTTACACAATCATTGCAAAAGACTCATTAAACCAGGAGATTCATGAAATGTCAATTTAGTAAATTTGACCATTCAGGATCAGATGCATCACCAGGGGTTTTAATTTCTCGCTCGTTATGACCGGTTAAGTCAATTGCATAAATTCTATTTTTGCCGGAAGATTTTCCGTTTGATGGCCAACCTTTAGCAAACATAATAACTCGTCCATTAGGTGACCAACAAGGGCTTTCAACTAAATAACCACTTGCTATTATTCTCTCGCCATTTTCATCATCTTGCAAATCAGGTTTCATAACTCCAATAGTAAATCCTTCACCCCTGGTAATTTTGGTAAATGCTATATAATCACCTCTTGGTGACCAACTAGGTGCGGCATACGCACCTCCACCAAAGCTAATACGTCGAACATCACTACCATCATAATTCATTATATATAATTGACGAGTACCATTTCTATCAGAATTAAAAACAATTCTGCGTCCGTCCGGTGAATAGCTTGGAGAGGTATTAATTCCAAGACCATCAGTTAGTTTATGAAGCCTTTTAGTTGCAAGATCAATTTCATAAATATGGGTTGAACCATTCTTAGCTATAGACATTACAGCTTTGCTTCCATCAGGTGCAAATCTTGGAGCAAAAGATATTCCAGCAAAATCACCAACTATACTTTCTTTGCCTGTTTTTAAATCCTTTTCATAAACAAGAGTTCGTCTTTTAGTAGCATAGGAAACATAAAAAATCTTATCTGCTGAACCAAAAAATCTTGGAGTTAGAACTAGCGATTTACCATCGGTAATATATCGGTTATTAGCCCCATCATAATCCATTAAAGCAATTCTTTTTATCTTTTTTAAATCAGGACCACTTTCAGCTACATATATTATTTTACTATCAAAATAACCAGTATCACCTGTGATTTTTTCATAGATTTTATCAGCAATTTTATGGGCTGCTCTTCGCCATAAATTTTCAGGTAGTTCAAGTACTTCACCACCAAGCTGTTTTTCAAGCAATGTATCCCATAATATAAAACTAATTCTAAGCTTACCATTTTCAAGCTTTTTTACTGCCCCATTAACTAATAAACTAGCATTAATTTGACGCCATGCAGCAAAAAGCGGTTTATACCCAATGCCAGTTTTTTCTTCTATAAAAGAAGCGGAAGAAATAGGATGAAATAACCCACAAAGTTTTAAATCGTTAGATATAACTTTCACTATTTCATGACCTACTGTATTATCCGAAGCAGAATCAGCCTCAAAATTGTTCACTGCTATAGGAGTAGGATCAGCCTTTCCATGCTCGATATTTATTGTCTCAAGAGCATAGCTATTGAAATGAAATAATAGTATTATAAAAGATATAATGTTTTTCACTAAATTATTCCGTATGATTTTTTTGTGGTATACACTATTGTCATACCGCGGCTCGACCGCGGTATCTTAGGATAAAATCGTGACACAAGATCTCGCTACAAGCACCTGGGATGACAGATTATAATCGACTAGGGTCGAAGTTAAAATTAATTTCTTTCCAATGATTAAATCTTGCAGGGTCAAGGTTTTCAATAGGGCTTGCTTTCCACACTGCTCTGACTGCACTGTCTGCTAGTGCTTCACAAACACTTGCTGAAATATTAGGGCAAATTTTTTCTTTCACTTTTGCCTGCTCTACATTGCCTGCTTTATCTAATGTAATACTGAGAATTATTTTTACCTTGCTATTACCTCTAGCACCTGCCAGAATATTATTCCAGTGTCTTTCAATCTGACGCTTTATTAGTGAGCTTTCGCTATCAGAAAGGGGCACTCCTTCCGTATAAACTCCTTTAGCCTCTTTCTTATGATCAACCTGCTCTGACCTTTTGTGCTTATTTGATTTTACATTATCACCTTCTGAAGATTGTTCCAAGTTCTTTAATAGCGAATCAAGCTCATCAGTTTTAGATTCTTGCTTTTTTTTCTCTTTAGGTTTCTCTATAGGTTTTTTTTCTTCTTTCTTTTCTTCAGTTTTTTTTACTTCTTCTACCTGTTTTTTTTCCTCTTCTTTAGGCTTTTCTTCTTTTATTTCCTCTTTTTTCTCAGGTAGTGCTTCCTTTACTTCTTCTGTTTTTTTTTCCTCTATCGGCTTTTTTTCTTCGATTTTTGGCTTTTCTTCTACTTTTTTAACCTCAGGTTCTTTTGCTTTTTCCTCTTTAGGTAAATCTTTAGGTTTAGTCTGCTCTGATTTTTTAGCATCTTCATTCTCTATCGGAGCTTCTTTTTGCTTCGTTTGTGTTATGATATTGGGTTTGTCGTTAACAGGTAGCATTTCAAAAGTGATGATTTGCTCTTCAGGTAATTTTTCAAAAAGAGATGGTATACCAAATAGAAAAAAATATAAAAGAAGTAAGTGCAGTGCAATAGAGCAGCTAAGGAAAACTGTGAAATTATCCTTATTGTTTGTATCGTTACTTTTCATTATTTTTAATATTTGAAATAAGAGCTACACGAGAAAATCCAGCTGCATGAATTTCTGATACTATTTCTACCACTTCACCATAAGAAACATTTTTATCACCTCTTACAAAAATTCTAGCGTCCTTTTTCTCTTTAGTGATATTTACAAGCTTATCAGTTAAATGCTTTCTTTCAATTGGCGTTTCAATCAGGAAAACTTCACCTTTATTGTTGATGGTAACAACTAGAGGCTCATCCTGCCCTGAAATTGGGTTTGAATTTGTTTCAGGTAAATCGACATTTACGCCTGAAACTAACATCGGGGAAGTAATCATAAAAATAATTAGTAACACAAGCATCACATCAACAAGCGGCGTAACATTGATTTCACTAACTACAGCTCTTTTACTTTTTCTATTACTTCCGGCAAGCTTAATAGCCATTACATCTTCTCCTGATCGATTGCCTTAGAAAGTATAGAGTTCAACTCGCTAATAAAATCCTCAATTTTATTATTGATCAGAGTAATACGGGAAATAAGATAATTGTAAAAAATTACGGCAGGGATAGCTGCAAATAAGCCTATTGCAGTTGCAAGTAACGCTTCAGCAATACCAGGGGCTACTACTGCAAGCGAGGTATTTTTAGAAGTAGCGATCGACTGGAAACTATGCATAATGCCCCAAACAGTACCAAATAGCCCAATAAAAGGACTACTAGAGCCGACAGTTGCTAGAAAGCTTAAATTTTTCTCAAGTTTTTCGATTTCTCTGTTTTGAGCAAGATACATAGAATTTGTAATACGCTCTTTATGATTATTTTTTAATAGCTCAGGAAGACCTTTAATATTTATGCTTTTGCACTCATCCATAGCTGAGACGAATATTAAAGCTAACGGATTATTAACTGATCTTTTTATGCTATCATATAGCTGCTCTAAAACACCACCTGACCAAAAAGTATTTTCAAATGCTCGCATTTTTCTTTGCACTTGCATTAGCTTAAATACTTTATCCAAAATAATAGCCCACGACCAAATAGAGGCAATAAGCAGCATTAGCATAACTGACTTACCAATAATATCAGATGAACTTATTAAAGAAAAAATCGATAAATGATCTTGCACAGCGACTTCTAAACCATCGCTAATATTAGTATCTGCACTCATTGAATATATATTATTTAATTATCCTGAACTTAAAATAATATATCGTTATTTTAATTTTGTCATTAGGTTAAATAAAAATTTTTGAGTTTCCACAGGATTAAGATACAAAAATATTGTACAAAATAGAAATTGGATTTATAATTTGTACAATAATTAATATTAGCAAATTTATATTATGTTTGATCGTGATATAACCGATTATATAAAATATTCGGCAAAATATTATCCAGTAGTTACTGTTACAGGTCCACGCCAATCTGGTAAAACTACTTTAGTAAAAATGATTTTTTCAGATAAACCCTATGTCTCACTTGAGGATATAGATATAAGAGAGTTTGCCCAAAATGATCCTAGAGGTTTTTTATCTACTTATAGTCAAGGTGCAATTATTGATGCAGTACAATATTGCCCTAATTTATTTTCATATATACAAACAAAAGTGGATAATGACCAAATTGCCGGACAATTTATTTTAACGGGTTCACAGAATTTTTGATTACTTGAAAGCATCTCACAATCCTTGGCAGGTAGGGCAGCTATAGTTTATTTACTTCCTCTTAGCTATAATGAAATAAGTAAAAAACTACCTGCTACAGACAAACCTTTAAATTTTATATTTAAAGGTTTTGATCCTAAGCTTTATACTCAAGATTTATTACCTAGTGTGTGGTATAGAAACTACATCCGTACTTACATAGAAAGGGATATAAGGCAAATTAAAAATATTAGTGATATCTCCACATTTCAGACTTTTTTAAAAATCTGTGCTACTCATATCGGACAATTAGTAAACTTCTCATCTATAGCTACTGAATGCAGCGTGAGCTATAATACTGTAAAGTCGTGGCTCTCTTTATTACAAACAAGCTTTATAATATATTTAGTTAAACCACATCATAAAAATTATAATAAACGCTTAGTTAAGCAAGAAAAGTTATATTTTTATGATACCGGTTTTGCTTGTACTTTGCTTGGACTAGAATCAATAGAGCAGCTAGAAAAATATTATGCTAAAGGAAGTCTATTTGAAAATATGATAGTAGTTGAACTACTTAAAAATCGTCTTAATAAAGGCAAAGAAGAAGGAATATATTTTTGGCGAGATAGTCATGGTCATGAACTCGATATATTAATTGAAAGTGATAAGCTAACTCCAATTGAAGTTAAGGCAAGTAAAACTATCATTCAAGAATTTTTCAAGGGAATTAACTATTGGAGCAGCTGAGCAAATCAAGAAAAAGGTTATTTAGTATATGCAAGGTGATGTGGCTATAGTTTTCCGGACAGTTAATAATAGACGATATTAACAGAAAGGATAAAAATGACAGATATAAAACCAAAGGTATATCCAGCTGAATTTAAAGAATCAGCGATTAAA
>DYDT01000165.1 GCA_020404485.1 Rickettsia endosymbiont of Diachasma alloeum
TGAACAAAATCCTTTAAAATGCTTCAAAAGTTTCGGGGATATCTGGAATGGCATACTGCTAATTTTTTAGTCCCGTATAACACATATCATAATACTTAGCAATAGATGCGACAGAACCGCCATTTTTACTTATACCTCTTAGGTGAAGTGGCCCTTTTGTTAGGAACAGTAGGAGTAGTAGTGTGATGAGTATTGGATACCACAGTATTAACGTGCTTCTTTGCTTTATCTATAATATCTTGGTCCTGTTTTTCTATATTTAAATTGGTTAATTTCTGACTTATGTGTGTTAATTGTTGCATATTTTTTTCAAATTCTTTTAGTTTTACATAAGCACCATCAGATGTTACAATTTGCACATTATTTTTTGCAATTAAATGAGTATTATTGGCTTTTACCACCTGTTGCCAATTTTTATTTCCACTAGGAGGAAGATAATAACCATCCTTATATTCACCTTTGATGTTAGTAATTACTTCCATAGAATTGGTAGCTGCGGCAGCAACCCCATCATCTGTATTTCTACTACCTATAAAATAATCATTCCCCGGAAAGGACACATGATCCCATGCAACAATTTTATATAGCTTTAAATTTGAGAAATCATCACCTTGTTCTTGGTAATCTATGGGATGAGATAGTTGGGCTTTGCTAAGATTATCTTTAGCAGGTCTAACACGGTATTTTATACCATTTATATTTTTCTCTTGATTAGCACATTCATCAAAAGGATCATAATATATACAAGCAATATTAGAATAATTATTTGCGTTTTTTGTTATAATATTTTGTAATGCCTTATTCAAACATTCTCCCATTTTACCTCTAAATCGACCTGCAAATGCGCCACATCCTATGCCTGGTAGAGTGATTATAGCAGATATTCCATTTTTCTTAGCACTTTCATTAGCATGAGTTAAAATAGGGGTTAATCTTCTGTTTACTAATTTAGTATATTTATCCTGATTAATTCTATTGCCATCTACTACTTCTTCAAAATCTGGGGTTACCCCTGGAACCATATGCCCTTTAATAATATTACCTGTTATATTACCCTGAAGTAATGTACCAGGAGTAAATAATAGCTCAGCATTTAAAGGTGTTATATGTTTAAAGAAATTGTTATCAGATGGAGACCATGCACCATTATCATATACTTGAACAGGCATAGTGATATTAATGTCACCTAATATTTGCAATTCTTTACGATTCCAATCTGTACCATTACATAATATTGCACTTTCAGCAAAAATTTTTGGCTTCTTAGTGGATAACAATAATTCTATAAATTGTTCATTAGATATTTCTTCAAGAGAAGTGCCCGTTTGTATTACTTTATCTATGGATTTCTTTAAGTATCCTCCAGGCTCTATAGAGAGTGAGTGTGATGTGGCTATAGTTTTCCGGACAGTTAATAATAGACGATATTAACAGAAAGGATAAAAATGACAGATATAAAACCAAAGGTATATCCAGCTGAATTTAAAGAATCAGCGATTAAA
>DYDT01000166.1 GCA_020404485.1 Rickettsia endosymbiont of Diachasma alloeum
AAATAATCTTGGCAAGTGTAGTTTTACCAAGCCCAGGCGGACCATAAAATAAAGTATGATCAAGATGCTCCCCACGAGATTTAGCTGCCCTAATAAATACGGAAAGGTTTTCCTTAATCTGTTGCTGCCCGACAAATTCTTGCAAATATGAAGGTCTTAGCGGTAACTCTTGATCATTCTGATTTTTTTCAGGCGATAATATGCTTGTCATTTCTAAGTAAATTGTGGTTTTGTTTAGGGTGGCTTTATCGTCATTACGAGCGCCTGAAAGGAGCGTGGCAATCTCAGGAGTTTATTACTATTTTATGAGACTGCCTCCGCCCTCTAGGCTTTGCCTCTCTTCGCAATGACGGTAAAACCAACCAACGCCGTAAATTATATATAATAACCGATTATAGAAGAAAAACTATTTTTTGCTATACGATTATTTAAAAATTATTATTACGATTCTTTAGTGCGGTTCTGATTAGTTCATCAATAGAAATTTCGGGGTTTGTGGTGATAATTTCTTGTACGGCGTTTTGAGCTTCAAACCTTGAAAAGCCCATATTTACCAAAGCTTTTATCACGTCATTACTTGCTACCGGCGTAATACCTTTAATGTTTAAACTGTCTTTAATAGCAGCAGATGAGCTTGATATTTTTGCCACTTTATCGCTTAATTCTCGTACTATACGCTCGGCAAGTTTTGCCCCTACTCCTGAAATTGCTTTAAAAATATTCTTATCTTCATTACTTATAGCAATTTGTATATCAGTAGGCGTAAGGGCTGACAAAATAGACAAAGCCATCCTTGTTCCTATACCATTTACGGATTGCAGCAAGTTAAAAAAACTCTGTTCTTCTAAACTCAAAAAGCCGTATAAATTAATATGATCTTCTCTAACATGGGTTTCAATAAATAGTTTATAGGATTCCCCCTCTGAAAGTTTACTTAAAGTTTTAGCGGAAGCAAAAACCCTATACCCTACTCCGTTCACATCGATTATAACGTAATCATCATAGCTTGAGTCGACTCTACCGCTTAATTTCCCAATCATATTATTTTTTCTTTTTTTTTCTTACTATATATTAAAACTAATGTTGGTAAAGCGGTAATAATAGCAGCTAAAATATAATTAATAATAAGCGGTCTATCTACCATATGACACTGACCATCATCTAGAATCGTTTGTGCCAAAATCATATAGGCAACTATTATCGTTATTGCTATATATAGAAAAGTAAAAAATGAGTATTTCATAAATTTTTTCATATTAATCCTTTATAAATAATATTACACCGAGTATACCATAGATATTTTATTAACAAATTACATTATGATAATATCATATGATACTATCACGGTATAGAAAGAAATATATTTTATGTCCAATTCAGCTTTTTTAATTGCGTTTTTTGTATCTATAATTCGTTACTACGATTATGCGTTATTTGGTTTATCAGCACACATTTTAGCACAAAATTTTTTACCGAGAAGTACGAATGAAACGCAACTGCTTGGATTTTTTGCCTTACTTAGTGCGGCTGTTATAATCCGTCCTTTAGGATCTATAATTTTCGGCTATATAGGAGATAAGTACGGACGCACTAAATCCATCAAAATATCGATGTTTATTAGCAGTATCTCCACCTTACTGATTGCTATTACCCCTTCCTTTGATAAAATAGGTATTTTTGCTACAATTATGCTTACATTTTGCCGAATGATTTTTCTTGCAAGTTTAGCTGGTGAAGTTGATAGCATAAAAGTTTATGTGGCAGAAAAGACAAAAAATAATCGAAAGAATTTAGGGCTAGGAGTAGTTGCCAGCTGCACCCAAATAGGGGCATTATTTGCTGCTATGGCTTATTATTGTGCGACTAATCTTAATATTTATTATTTGTGGAGAGTTAACTTTTTTGTAGGTGCTATATTTGGATTATTTGCAATTTTGATGAGAAGTTACTTTGAGGAAAGTAGAGAGTTTTTACATAACAAAAATAAACAATCTGATAATATTCCTATCTTTCAAATCCTAAAAAATGCTAAATTAACTTTTACTATAGCATTAATAATTAATGGGGCAATCGGTGGTATATATCATTTCTTAGTGTATTTCTTAGGCGTGTTTTTAGCAAAAATAGCTTTTATAAACCCTATAGAAACTGAGTTTATGAACATAACTCTAATTATTACTTACGGGGTAGCAGCAGTTTTTGCAGGAATACTTGCGGATAAAATAAACCCTTTAAGACAAATTATATTTGCCTTACTACTTAGTCTTATAGCTGCTTTTGCTATGCAGATTTTACTATATCAGCAAATATTTACTGTTCTATTTCCTATTATGTTAATTGGACTTGCCGCATTTTACGCTGTTCCACTGCAAATTATTGTCCAATCTTTATTTAAAACAGCTGTTAGAATGCGTCTTTACAGCTTATCTCACTCCCTTGGCGGTATTATATTATCCTCAAGCACCCCTTTCTTTAGTATGTTATTATGGCAAAACTTTAAGTCATTATGGGTAACATTTAGCTTCTTTATTTTTCTACTTATAATACTAACCGGTGTGGTGTTAAAACTACTACAAAGAATTTATCTCAATATTTATAGCTGAGATACTATCAACTATAAATATTGAGCAATTAATTAAGTAGGATTTATTTACAATCTATGTTGTCATAAAATCTATCTCACCTAATACATTCATCAATTTGCCTAATATTCCTGGCTGATAATTAGCTAAAAAACAATTACCCTGCGGATCTTCATAAAATCCAACTGCGTTATCCTGAGACTTATGCAAAGACCCCGTTGTATTTGTATTATTAACATATTCATAATTTCCACTAGTATCTTTTCCTCCTATAATATGGCTATTTTCCACATCATATATTTTTATAGAAAAACGAAAATATGAAAAACACCTTGCAAGCATTTCTTGAATAGTAGATGCTGCTCTTAGATCAAAGCCTATATTTTCGACATTCTCTGCAATAATAGAAAAAAAAGTTCCTTGATTAGTAAATTTGAGATTTTCGCCAACAATAGCAGTTTTATCATAATTTGGATTTTTAATATTACTAACATTTAAAATATATTCAGAAAATTCTAATCCATTAGCCTTAATATTATAAACTGAATACCCATATTCTTTTGTAAC
>DYDT01000167.1 GCA_020404485.1 Rickettsia endosymbiont of Diachasma alloeum
AACTAATTAAATTGTTTAGATGTCTATTTTATAACCGGCAAAGAAAACTGTCACCCCTAGGCAATAATATCTGTCATTGTATAGACTCTTTTTTTGTCCAATCTTTTCAGTCCATTATAATTATAAATCATAATAAAAATACAAAAGCAAAACTATTGGCTTTAGAAAAACATCTTAATCAAATAATTGATGCTCAAACTATAAATACCGAGCAACAAATTAGTCTTGAAGCATTAGGCGATGTATCTGTAGAGTTCAGTAATTCTAGGGGAGTTTAATATTCAAGTATATTTCTGCTTCGAGATATTGCTGCGTGGATCAATTCAATCTTGTCATCCCGCAACTTGATTGCGAGATTCAGTTAAAAATACTAATAAAATTAGTATTTTTTATTGTTTTTCTGGATGCTGTAGTCAAGCAACTAGATGACACCGAGAGCGTTTTCCGATCCACGTGGGGCAAGCCTTAAGCGGAAATAACATAGAGCCATCCAACAATATTCTTAGTTATACATCTTAAATGCTTGGACTGTATTTTTAAGTAAAAAAGCAATAGTTATAGGTCCGATGCCACCTGGAACGGGGGTAATATATTTAACTTTAGATTTAACATTTTCAAAATCGACGTCGCCAATAATTTTATTACCGCCGATCCTATTAATCCCTACGTCAATTACTAATGCATCTGGCTTAAAATATTCAGAAGTTAATTTTAAAGGTGAGCCGATAGCTGCAACAACGATATCGGCTTGAGAGGTAATTAAGCTTAAATTCTGTGATTTAGAGTGGCAAATAGTTACGCTGCAATCTTCTTTTAGAAGTAATGCACTCAAAGGTTTGCCGACGATATTTGAGCGTCCAATAATTACGGCATTTTTACCGCTTAAATTTGGCTCATACTTCTTAATTACCTCAAGGCAACCAAGGGCAGTGCAGGGTACAAAACCACTATCAATCCCGCTATGTAAGTAACCAACATTTAAAGGATGAAAACCATCAACATCTTTATAAGGTGAGATGGCAGACAAGATTTTATTTTTGTCTATATATTCTTGTAAAGGAAGTTGAACTATAATTCCTGAAATATGTTGATCAAGATTTAATTCATTGATTTTTGCTATTAAATCTTCTGTTTTTATCATAATAGGAAAATTTAATAATAAAGTATCAATACCTATTTTATTAGCATGTTTTACTTTATTTTTGACATAAATAATACTTGCAGGATTGTCACCAACTAAGACTATTGCTAGTTTTGGGGATTCTCCTGTTTTATCCTTAATCCTTTGAACTTCATGCTTTAATTCACTCAATATTTCATTTGCTAAAGCTTTACCGTCAATTACGTTATTCACTCTTATTTGCTTCTCCGAATTTAGTAGTTGAGTACTCAAAATGTAGAGCCTTGCCATCAAATACTTTACCATAAACGTGATGAAGGCTGCTTGCTGCTTCGGCAAAACCAGTAAGAATTAGTTTAAGCTTACCATCATAATGAGCGACATCACCAATAGCATATATACCTGAAATATTAGTTTGGTAATGCACAGGATCGACTTCGATATGGTGAAGATTTATATTAAGTCCCCAATTTGCTAAATTACCTAATTCCTGCTTTAAACCAAAAAATGGCAATAATATATTAGCATCTAATTTACGTATATTATTTTGTAAGTCTCTAACTATAACAGCTTGAAGTTCGCTATTATCTCCCTCTAATGCGTCTAATTGATAACCGGTAACTAACTCAATTTTTCCACTTTCTGCTATATCTTTTAATTGTCTTAAACTTTCATTTGCTGCTCTAAATTTATCACGTCTATGGACTAGATATATTTTATTAGCAATCTCAGAAAGAGAAATAGCCCAATCAACCGCTGAATCACCACCACCTGCTATAACTATATTTTTATCTGTAAATTTACTGCGGTTATTAATAAAGTAAAAAACTGATTCATTCTCAAACTCTTCGATATTTGTGAGGGGAGGTTTGTTGGGACCAAATGAGCCAGCTCCTGCCGCAATAATAATTACTTTGCTTTTAATAACAATATCTTTTGAGGTTTTTACTTCAAAGAATTCACCTTCTTTTTTTAGTTCTATCGCTTGTTGATTTAAGTGATAAACCGGATTAAACGGAGCTACTTGCAATTCTAGCTGTTTTATTAGCTCGGCTGCGGCAATGTTAGGGTATGCTGGTATATCGTAAATAGGTTTTTCAGGGTACAGAGTAATACATTGTCCTCCTATAACCTCTTGTGCATCTATTACGTGGCACTTCATTCCTAGCATTCCTGCTTGAAAAATGGCAAATAATCCGACAGGACCAGCCCCTATTATTAAAACATCGGTATTATGCATTGTTTTCTATATTTGATTTTAAAACAGGATTTTATTGAATATTGGGGAAATAATCAATTATTATTAATTATAATGTTTAAATAGATATTGATTATCCATCTGATGGTTCACACCTCCACCTTCAGGTGGAGAAACTTTAGTTTGAAATAGTCATAGTCGCTCTGTATAAAATAAGTAAAGAGGACTTATTTTATAGGATGACTATGACAGAATATGAG
>DYDT01000168.1 GCA_020404485.1 Rickettsia endosymbiont of Diachasma alloeum
ACTAGGCAATAATATCTGTCATTGTATATATGGTACAATTTCCAAACAAAATCATACTATATTTAAAAATGAAATTACTTATTTTGTTGCTGCTTTAAAAAAAGGGATAATACATCATAAATTTGGAGTAAACGGAGTTAAGATTATTGGTAAAAATATTTTTGAAGCTAAATGGAGCTGTGAAAAGCGTTTGTTTACTAATAAATTATATTTTAGTGACCAAGGAATTTTAATAATTTTTGATGAATATGGTAATCATGAGGAAGTAAAAAAATTTATTCTTGGTCATCAATTAGAGTTTTGTAATGTGGAGTAATGATATATTGGTGTCATTCTTGCTTAAGGCTTGCCCCGTATAGATCAGTTTTAATTTGGTATCTACGTAACAAAATCTAGGCTATTAGGACTAATAATAGCAGATGTAGAGTTAGTACTAAATATTCGGTTTGCTGTTTGTATAATATCTTTGGCTTTTATATTCATAATAATTTCCATTATCTCTTCAGGTGAAATATATTTACCGAAAACAGCATAATTTTTGCCTATTTCTTCCGATTTATAGGCTACTTTTTCCTGAGCCATTTGTAAATTACTACGGATTTGGGTTCTAGCTCTTTCTATCTCTTCTTGCTTTACCTGCTCTGCCATTCTCTTTATTTCGTTCTTCAGCTCTGCGGCTAATAGCTCTAATTTGTCATGTGCGGTACTTGCATAAATAGTAAATACTCCGCTATCAAAATATGGACTATTATAACTACCTACTGCATATGCAAGCCCTAATTTTTCACGAATATGCTGGAATAATCTTGAAGACATCCCACCACCAAATATTATAGCAAGTAGCTGAGTTTGGTAAAGCCTTTCTAGATTAATATAAGACGTTCCCTCAAATCCTAGTATTAAAGTAGTTTGCTCTAAATCTTTATTTATAAAGCTATGACCACCTATATATTTTGCAGGCGAAAAATTACTTTTCTCGCCTTGTTTTAAAGAAGAAAATAAACGCTCTGCTTCTTTTACTATTTCTTCATGATCAACATTACCTGCAATCGACAAATAAAAGTTCTCAGCATTATAATGCTTACCTGTAAACTTTAAGAAATGATCCCTGTTAAAAGTCTCAAGCGTTTTGCTTGTTCCAAGTATTGGTTTACCAAGTGGCTGATCTTTAAACACACTATTATAAAACTTCTCATATACTAAATCATCAGGATTATCTTGAGCATGTGCTATTTCTTGCAAAATTACCTGATACTCTTTTGCTATTTCTTCTTCAGCAAAAGCATAATTTTGCACTATGTCAGCAATTATTGCTAATGCTTTATTACAATTTTCAGATAACACTCTTGAATAATATACTGTCTTTTCATGACCAGTATAAGCATTAAAATGCCCCCCTATAGAATCAAACTCTTCAGCTATTTGTTTTGCTGTTCTGGTTTTAGTGCCTTTAAAAGCCATATGTTCAAGAAAATGAGATATTCCCTCTTCTTCCGGATTTTCATAACGACTTCCAATTTTGGCAATTAAGTTTATCGCCACCGAATTAACATAAGGCATATTATATGTTAAAATCGTTAAGCCGTTTTTTAATTTACTAACGTTAAAATTTTCTTTCATAATTACTTTTTTATTTTCTAAATCGTCATTGTTAGGAGAAACCGCAAGTTTTGTACGTGCACAATCTCGGGATGATTAACGAGATTGCTTTGTCGCTTTGCTACTCGCAATGACATTTTTTGACTCTCTCAACTTCGCAAGTCGCAAAAATCTTGCAAAAGCAAAAATCATTGAATCTACAAAACCATCAAAGCCAAATACAAAATATCTTCTAATAAAAAATGCTTTGAAAAACCACCATATCATTTCGGTTGCTATCCGAATATTTGATGGGTTTTTACCTTGCTTAATCAAATCCTTTGCTTGCTCACCGGAATAAAAATTTGCTTTAGCTACTAGCTGGTCAATTGAAGTACCTGAATAGTGATAAGCAGCTTCATTTAATGTATAGATTTTATTTGCAAAATCAACATCCTTGTTAAATACTACCGAATCATGAGTGGTGCTATTCATAGTATTTGCAAAACTAGCAAAATTTTTATTATACAATCTGGTGCATTTATTATAAGGAGCAAAAACTCTAGGGCGTGTATCATTACGATGCATGATTAAAAGCTTTATTTGATAAGCCAAATAACGATCTTGATTTTGAGAGGCAAAAATATATTCTATTTCGTCTTGCAGCTCTTTAGAGAGTTCTTCATCAGCATCAATATTAAGAATCCAATCATTTTTACATATAGTTTCAGCACAAGATTTCTGCCCTACATAACCAAGCCATGGCTTTACTACTACCTTAGCTCCCAAGTTTTCAGCGATTACTACAGTCTCATCAGTACTTTCACTATCTACTACTATCACCTCATCAGCAATATTTTTTACGCTATTTATAGCCCGCTCTATCCTTGCAGCTTCATTTTTAGTAATGATAAAAGCTGAGATTTTTTTAGTTAATAATTCACTCATATTTACTCATAATGTGTCCACATACGAAAACCTTTACAATTTTCTCTTTTTCGTAAACTAATTTATGCTGCATGTTAATTCTTCTTGAATAGCAACCACTTAGGTCACCGATGAGTTTCTCATATGGAGGGTAAGCTTTTCAGGGATCAGTACTGATTACATTTAATAAGAGTTCTACATTATTCTTTAAATTAGCTCGTGCTATTTTTTTAGCATCTTTCTGTGTTTGTTTAGTGTAACGAATTATATACATTTATAAAAAATTACCAATCTGGTTTATCGCTACACTTTTCTATTGGTTATTTTTGTCTTTCAACTATATAGACTTATGCATATTTGGAATAGATAGTAAATACAAAGTTTCTTCCATATTACGATAATCTTCTTCTGAAATTAATACTTCTATTATGTTTTCCTATTAAAAATCTAATTAGCTTTAATAGTATCGCTACTTAAAATAAATTTCTTTATCTTTTCAAAAGCGGTATTTTCTATTTGTCTAATACGTTCTTTAGAAATATTATATTCACTACTTAAAACATCTAGGGTTTTAGGGGTATCTTGTAATTTACGCTCTGTTAAAATACGTAATTCTCTGGCGTTTAAAACTTTCATAGCACTAGACAATAAAGCTCTCTTATGAGACATATCTTCTTTATTAATGGCTATAGCTTCAGGGCTTGGACGTGTTTCAGGCAATAGTTCTATCAATTCGCCTGAGCTTGTATCGTCATTATTTATAGTATTATTTAACGATAAATCAGAACCAGAAAGTCTTATATTCATATCAGAAACTTCACTAACTGAAATGCCTAGCTCATCAGCGATTTGAACAAAATCATCACTTGTAATAGCTCTTGAATATAAATTAGTGATTTTATTTTTAATTTTACTAAGGCTGAAAAATAATTTTTTCTGTGCAGCAGTCGTACCCATCTTTACTAATGACCAAGATTTTAATATATATTCTTGGATAGCGGCTTTAATCCACCACATAGCATATGTTGATAAACGAAAACCAAGTTCAGGGTTAAATTTTTTTACTGCTTGCATTAGCCCTATATTACCTTCTGATACTAGTTCAGTAACAGGAAGACCATAAGTTCTATAACCAGTTGCAATTTTTGCAACTAACTTAAGATGGCTAGTTACTAGCTTATGTGCAGCTTGCAGATCATTCTGCTCTAAATAAGATTTAGCCAGCAAAAATTCTTCTTCTTGTGTTAGCGAAGGGATTTTGTTAATTTTCTGTAAGTAGCTGTAAAAGCCTGATTCACTAGAGATTGCTAATGCATTACTAATATTGGTCATTATTAACCTCACCAATTAATTTTCTTTATAATATCATATATATGTTCTAAAATAAACTATTTCTAGAGTATTTTTAAATAAAATCAAATAATGTCTAAAAAATCTAATGAAAGCTTAGCGTTTTCCTTGTTAGGACTAATAGTTAGTATGGTACTACTTAGCTTTGCCGCCGTACCACTTTATAACTTATTTTGTAAAGTTACGGGATATGGCGGCACTACTAATAGAGAAACAGTAAGTACATACTCTAAAGTCAAAGGAACTAGACCTATAATTATTGAGTTTGATGCTAATGTCGATAAAAATCTCCCTTGGCGTTTTATTCCAAGACAGCAGCGAGTCCAGATTGTTCCAGGACAAAACACCTTAGTTTTTTATGAAACAGAAAATTTAAGTAATAACGATATTATAGGAACTTCAATTTATAACGTTACTCCCAATAAAGCAGGAAAATATTTTGTAAAAATTCATTGTTTTTGTTTCGAAGAACAATTATTAAAAGCCAGTGAAAAAGTTTTAATGCCAGTCACGTTTTATATAGATAAGGATTTCGAAAACGATCCTGAAATGAGAGATGTAAAAGTACTTACTTTATCTTATAGCTTTTTCAAAGTACGTGATGTGAAAAAATAACAATATGTATTTATTACTTTTCTTTTTTTGCAATGAAAGTTCTCAATGCTCTTATTCCATACAAAATTACAATCCCAAAAAGAGGAAAGACCGATTTAAAGTGATGTGGCTATAGTTTTCCGGACAGTTAATAATAGACGATATTAACAGAAAGGATAAAAATGACAGATATAAAACCAAAGGTATATCCAGCTGAATTTAAAGAATCAGCG
>DYDT01000169.1 GCA_020404485.1 Rickettsia endosymbiont of Diachasma alloeum
CGTAAATCTTGACTATAGGCTCTCATCTGCTTTATGCCTTTATATATTTGTATATTATAATATACATCAACAATGTTGTGCATGTTAATATATATTTCCTTTCCGTGTTAGCTATAGATACATCGGAGCTTTTGACCGCAGCGTATAACTTAATACGTGAGGATCAAAAGCGAGAAGTATAGAAGCAATTTTTTAAATTAAACAAATATACTACGCTATTTTTTGATATTCGAAATATATCTTTCTCACCGCATAAATCCAAGCAAGGCATACAAAAGTAAATACCACCATTAGAACAGGTGAGATAGAGGTAAAAGTTGCAGTTGGGACTATGGTAAATATAATAGATTGTACAAGCCCACTTGATGATTTACCAACTTTTGCACTTATCACGTCAACAGCAGCTTTACCTTTTGTTTTTAACTCTTGATCAAGAGGGATATATAGCATTTCTCTTGAAGTATCCCATATAGAATACTTTGTTCCCTTAGCTAAAATATTCTGAATCCCGCCAATAGACACAGCAAGGGCAAGAGGTGACATTAGAATTGCTCCATCAAATAATGAGAGGATTTTTTGATCAAATACAATAAGCACAAAGAATAAAACACCGGTAACCATTATTATCACAGGTGAGATTACAGCAGCAACAAACCAGTTGTGCATACGCATAACATTATTACCGATAATAGTCATAACCATAATTGCAACGCCGGTCCAAAGTATATATAGACTGTTGAATTCAGCATAAGTATTAACAGTTGGGTATAGCTCCTTAATTTTTGCTTTCCATACGGCTTCAACTAAATTAATAGCAAAACCAAATGCTGCCGAACAGATTAAAAGTAGCCATAAATATTTAGATTTTGCAATATATTTAAAGCTTTTAATAATCCCCATACGCTCGGAAGTTGACCGCCCACTTTTTGCCTTGGCATAAAATAATGGATTGGTAAAAACATTTCTGCTAATAAAACGCATTAGTAGACAACAAATAACTGCAACGATTATAACCAAAATAGTTGATATTTGTACTAAAGTGATTTTGCTGTCAGAAATATTTATAAAGTGCTTCACAATAGTTTCTTCAGATGATAAATTCATCATTAAGAAGCCAACCAATATTAAAGATGAATTACCGAATAACGAGAAAAGCGTATAGAATCTTTTAGCTTCTTCAGTAGTAGTAAGCTCATTGGCGAATTGCCAAAATAATAATACATAAAAAATATTAGGCCAAAGCTCGGCAAGGCTATAATATACTATATAACCCCAATTACCTATTAATGATATATACCATTTAAAATGCGGGTAGCGTTCCATCCAATCAGCTAGATGGTCCGGATGTACATGAAAAACATGAATATTAGGATAGATAACAAAAGCAAATAAAACAAAGAAACCGACAAAAAATGCAGTTAAATAATAAAAAATCTTCTCAAAAGTGAGATGATTAATCATTTTAGCATAAATAATTACAAATAAAGCAGCTGCAGGTGTAACACAATAAACTTTAGCAAAACCGGCTATCTCTGCACTGATTTCAGAAATTAAAATGCTATCTTTTAATATGCGTAAAATATTTTGATTGAATAAAATGCAAAACATTAAGGCACTCATCGGAATAAACTTTCCGAGTTCGTAATTATGAATAGGCCAAAAAACGGCTCTAAATTTGGTTTTAAACGGTCGCGATGATGAGGTACTTAGCATTATAAAGCCCTAGGGACAAAAAAAAAACTTAAGCACTTCGAGATTTTATGAAAAGATATTTTCTCTAAAAAATTTAGAGGCTATATACTGTTTTGTTACATTCTGAAGATGCGAAAGTTTATATAATATTTTTGGTTCAATGTCAAGAAAGATTAATATAATATAAGAAAGTTAGGATGCAGAATAACGATAAATATCAGGAATATTTTGACCTATATAATAGTTACGCAAAAAATCATAATTTAGGTAATAGATATTTAGAAACGAGGGAGATAATAAAGCAAACTGAATTGATCTGTCAACACTTTTCCGGACAGTTGTTCATGCACATTGTTGTATTTCTTCATATTTTACTGGTGATAGATAGTCATTAGAAGAATGCATTCTGATA
>DYDT01000170.1 GCA_020404485.1 Rickettsia endosymbiont of Diachasma alloeum
ATTATTCCAGTTGCGAACTCTTTGTAGCTTTGACATATACACTTGTGGTTAAGTTTCTTGTCAATTTACTACTTTTTCAAGTTCGTAGCTACTCTTTTCTTATCCACGCAACAATGCCTTCCCGCGAAAGCGGGAATCTAATTTTTCCTGGATTCCTGCTTCCGCAGGAATGACATCGGGGGAAGCAGGAGCAATAAATGACATCGTCTCATATGCAAGCGATAATAGCTGCTCGGTTGCTTTAACGTCACCTGCTTTTGCGTCGCTAAGTAAC
This sequence comes from Rickettsia endosymbiont of Diachasma alloeum, assembly GCA_020404485.1. Taxonomy (GTDB): domain Bacteria; phylum Pseudomonadota; class Alphaproteobacteria; order Rickettsiales; family Rickettsiaceae; genus Rickettsia. The sequence goes on from DYDT01000170.1 coordinate 275, forward strand.
TGCCCTAGCTTCTTATCTTGCAATACTCCATCAGTGCTGACCGGTGTGGTTCTTATTCCTTCTGCCGTAAATTTATGCTTAATTGCCGTAACATAAGAAGTTAGAGGTGAGGCATATATTCCGGTTGCTAGAACTTTACTGTCATACAAACCTTGCTCTATTTCTGCTTTATTTTTTCTTTCGCTATTCCATAGCTCTTTTGGTATTTCGTAGATTTTACTATGTTGTGGGTCGATGATTACCGGCTGCTTGTTTTTAAGTAACTTCTCAAAAGTAGTAATATCTTTTACTTGCATTACCCTGATGCCGGCATTATTGAATACTCCTGCTTCATGCGAAGTATCAGGGGAGGGATTTTGCATGATCACGCTACTAATTCCCGCATCCTTACCCTTAGCGTTATATCTACTTAACGCTTCCTCAATACTGTGACATATTATCACTTGCTCTTTATCGGTAATTACCGCTGCTCTGTTAACATCCGGCGTAATTACCTGTAGACCGTCTACTATATTTAATTTGGATTTATTTATCCCTAGAAAATCAGGACTAATTGCTGATGGCTCTAAGTCTTTTCTGTTACCTTCTGGAATCGCTCTTGCTTGTACTATACTGACTTTATTGTTATCAGGATCATAAACAAACTCTATATCCATCCTTTTGCCATATTTCTGCTCAATAAACTTACCTAACTCATTTAAATAAAGCACTACTGGCTCACTTAAAGATTGTTCATATTTTTTCTCAAATGGATTATCGATTTTTTCTAAATTTACTTTATTACTAATAGGATCGATGTTAGGTTTTAATCTAAAATCTTTTGGCTTGATTTCTGAATATACTATCTGTTCAGGACTGACATAGTAATTATCAACAGGACCTTTACTATTTACTACATATTCGCAATGCCCTAGTGCCGCTTGCATCCTCGTACTACCTTATTACTATATAGTACCCCTGAGAAAACACCTTTACTATTAACACCCTCGCCAATTAAACGCTGCACTAGCCCAGGCATTACTGGAAACTCCACAATTATGTTGTCACCAGCTCCAAGCCTCTGCGATAAAGACTTCTCACCTATATAGGATTCCGCAACTACTCCTAAAGCTCTAGATATTTCCGCTATATTTGCTTTACTTGGCAAACTCTCATTTCCGCCTGGATTTGCCATATCAGCTTTATCCTCATGAACGCCCGTACTTCGCACCATTACCAAATCGTTTGGCGATAGATTATTTTTGCTTAGAAATTCGTTGAATAACTCTTCCGATATTTGGTGTTTGTCAAAGCATTCAATTATTAATTCCTGCAACTTCTTTAAAGATTCTTTAGCCGGTTCTGATAAAACATTTTTATCTGTTTGCTTGTTAAAATGATTTTGGAAATTCTCAAATAAGTTTCTCCAATGCGACGCATGCTGATCTAAGTGTTGCTCTATTATCTTTGCATCTATTCCTTGAAAGCCAGGCATATCTGCTTCTATATCACCATATAACTCGTGCAATTTGGTAGCTGCATCGCTTGCTTCAAATTCCCTTACTGCGTCAAGCAAATACATCAAATTTGCAGTCTTATAACCATAAGTTGCGGCGTTCTTTTCTATCTCACTATCATAATTCTCACCTGACATATCCATCACCTCTTATATAATTAATACTTTTATTGTAAAGAGATTTTAACTTTTATCCTAAGTCTTTAATGTTTGTTAATATTAGTTAATTTTTATATGTGGTAAATTTTTGCTGATTTACCAATTTATATATTTCCTTTTTGCTATATATATTTTTAAATTTTTCATAAGCAAGGTCAATAGTACTTTTAGCACTTAAATCTTTACTCAAACATGATTCTATACACTTTATTAAATCGAGTTCCAGCTTTTCTTCTTGTTCTTGTAAAACCCCTGAAATTAGTAATACTATCTCGCCTTTTAGAGTATTATTTTGATAAAATGCTATTACTTCATCGATATTTGCAGTTTTTATTTCTTGGTAAAGTTTAGTAAGTTCACGTGCTACACATATTTCACGATTTCCGAGTATTTCCTTAGCTATTAATAAAGTGCTTATTAAGCGAGTTGCAGCCTCAAAGAAAATTAGTGTAACACGGATATTTGCAAACTCAGTAAAAAGCTTTTTCTTACTTTCTGTAGTTTTAGGTAGGAATCCGCAAAATAGAAATCTATCTGTAGGCAAAGCAGACAATGTTAGTGCTGTGATTGGTGAAGATACGCCAGGCACTACATCTATGTGGCAATTTAGCGATCTTAAATCTCGTACTAATTTATATCCAGGATCAGAAATTAAAGGAGTACCAGCGTCGGAAATTAAGCTTACTATCTTATCAGCTTTTATTAAATTTATAATATTCTCTCTGTCTTTCTCATCACTATGATCATTATAAACTTGTAATTTAGTACGAATATCATGTTTTGCTAGCAATTTTTGTGATACTCTAGTATCTTCACATAAAATAATATCCGAGCTTTTTAAGGTTGATATAGCACGAAGCGTGATATCATCAAAATTGCCAATCGGTGTCGAAATAATATATAATCCCGCTTTTAAAAACATAATTTTTTAATTTTGTAGTAATATTATGGCTAGTATAACACGAAACTTTGCAAAAATCATTTTAATGTTTTTTTGTTCCCTATATCTATCATCCTGTCAAACTTCCAAAGAAGAAACTATTGTACCTGTAAAAAAGGGACAGAAAGAAATCGAGATTGCTATTTTGATGCCTAACCAAGGTCCTGATAGTGTTGTTGGTAAGCAATATAAAGATTTGATTAAAATGGGGCTTAATGATGGGGTAAAATCTTATATCCATGTTACCTCTTATGATGGCTCAGATGAAAAAAATGTATTAGCTGCCATGGATAAAATAGTAGCACGCAAAACTAAAATTATTTTAGGTCCTTTATATTCTAACTTTACTTCTTTAATAGCCGAAAAAGCCAAAGCCAATAATATTGTTATAATAACTATGTCAAATAACCCTGCTCTTGCAGATGATAAATTATTTGTTTTTGGTCATGCACCTTTAAAGCAGCTAATACGAATCGTTAATTATTATGGAAGTAGTCATAAGGATTTTATGGCATTACTGCCTACAGGCAAACACTCTCAGACTGTTAGCCAAGTTATGCAAAATATCTTGATTCAAAAAAATGCTACCTTAGCACTTACTGAATTTTATGAAGATAATCCTGAATCTATTGCAAAAGCTGTAAAAAATGTTTCGGATAATACTGATGTTATAAATGAACGCAGCGATACAACAAAACCTATTATCTATATATCAGATGATCCAAAGAATTTAAGCCTGCTTGCTGGTAGTATTAATAAATATAATTTAGATAAAAAAGCTATACTAATCGGTGATAACCGCATTGATGTCGACTGTCCAGAAAATATTGATATTAGCTTTACTGGCTCGTTAAATACTCTTAATAGTAACGTTCCTGAGCGAGCAAAGGCTCTTGGAATTAATCATATGGGTTTTATGCACTTGCTTGCCTATGATTTAGGACGTATGACTGCCAGCTTCATAGGAAATGAATTTGATTTAAGTAGATTTTTAAATAGAATAAATAGTAGACAAAATTATATTGGTCTGTCTGGTAATATTCATTTTATTGATTCGATAGCCCAAAGACAATATGATATTATCAGAAAAGAAAATGGTGCTTACACTACTGTTTCTGGAAATTAAATAGCTAAAGTTTAGCAGTCATTAGGTGATGGTATTGTTGCGTGGATCACCTCCAAACTTGTCATCGCGTGAGACTTAATCACGGGAGGCATTGTTGCGTGATTCCGATGTCATTCCTGCGAAAGCAGGAATCCAGTAATTAATAAACATAAATACAACTGGTTTTTACAATCAAAAATTGTATTTATTATCCATCTAATGGTTCAAACCTCCACCTTCAGGTGGAGAAACTTTAGTTTGAAATAGTCATAGTC
>DYDT01000171.1 GCA_020404485.1 Rickettsia endosymbiont of Diachasma alloeum
AAGATAGCACCGTGGGGTTGTTTGAGATCTGCTCGTGCTAACCGACCTCGGTGGGCCTACCACCATCTATTGCTAAGCATCTAACTATTTACATAGTTAGTTCTTGGCACACTATCTGCTACTTGTTTTTTAGTAATTTGTTCATATTGGTTCGAGGTAATTATTGTAGGTTTCCCTAAAGATTTATTTCTTATTAAAGTTTGCTGTAATAGAGTTAAATCACCTAATATTTTCTTAAATTGCTTTGGTTTATCACTAGCAGATAAAGGCCATAATCTCTTACCACTACCACCTGCCATAATAACCGGCTTTATTTTCATATGATTTCAACTATTGATTGAGTAAATAATGAGAGGCTTTATAGATGGCTTTAAATAATAAGTCAAGCTTTTTGACAGATTTTGCAATAAAAAGTGCTTCTTCCTGAGTGTTTTGTCTTAATTATGCTACTAGAGCAGCCTAAACACTCTTGCCCCTCTCTTGCATAAACCATAAGTTGTTGAGTAAAATAACCTGGTTTATTATCACCATTAACAAAATCTTTAAGGGTAGTGCCGCCAGCAATTATAGCTTTATCTAGAACATTCTTAACTGCTACAATTAAATTCTTTATCTCATCATCATTTAAATCTTTTCCTAATTTATCAGGATGAATTTTAGCTAAATGAAGACTTTCAGAAGCATAAATATTGCCGACTCCAACGACAATTCTATTATCCATGAGTAAATTTTTTATCGGTACTTTTTTATTCACCAGCTTACTTTTTAAATATTGAAGCTCAAATGAATCAGATAAAGGCTCTAATGCTAGATTAACAAAAAAATCTTTCTCTAAAAGCTCTGTATGCAAGCTGTAAACCATCCCAAATCTTCTAGTATCGTTAAAAATCAGCTTTTCATTATTACTTAAGTTAAAAACTACATGGTCATGTTTTTTGATTTCATAATTATTCGGCTGCAAAGTAAACCTACCACTCATACCCAAATGAATTATCAAAGAATAATTATTATCAAAGTCGATTATTAAATATTTAGCACGACGCCTAACATTTATTATATTTGTATTTGTTATTTGGTCAGCTAAATCAGCAGATAATTTATAACGCAAGTTATCTCTTTTAAACTCCACTTTCTTTATAACAAGCCCTATTAATTTACTTTCTAGGGAGTTTTTTAAAGTTTCTACTTCAGGAAGTTCCGGCATTTTTACTATTATTTTAATAATTTTATGTTTATACTATATCAGATAATTATAAATTATACATATGGAAACTACTTATTCTACTGATGATACCGAAAGCAAAAAAGGTTTTGAATTTGCTTTTGGTATATGGAAAGATATGAAATTAGATAGTTTAGAATATCAAGCTAAATTACGGGATGAATGGATACTCGATGAACTTGAAAATAACATATATATTACTAATAAATAAAGAGTTGGATAGACGAAGTTTTATTTGGAGAAGAGCAAGGCGGCTTGAAGCTGATAACCGCAGCGTATTATCAGCAAAAGACAGCATATTAGTCAATTCAGCCTCATTTTGTGACAGGCGTAAGGAGCGAAGCTTATAATAATAAGCGAGTCGACGAACAACGAAGCACAAGGTGAGGATCAATTGACTAGAGCCAATTTTTCAAATAAAACGAGTATAATCATGAACCAAACAAATTGTGGATTTAAGAAAATAGAAGCAAACGAAAAACAATCACTTGTAAATAGCGTTTTTTCTAACGTTGCTGATAAATATGACTTAATGAATGACCTTATGAGCTTTGGAATGCATCGCTTATGGAAAGACGAGTTTATTAGACAAATTCCAAATCTTAACTCTAATATATTAGATGTCGCTAGCGGTAGCGGTGATATTGCTTTAAAACTTGCTAAAAAAGCGAAAGACCGAGGTAATAATATCTCTTTAACTTTAAGTGATATTAATGAAGAAATGCTAAGGCAGGCTAAGAAAAAATCAATTGATCTAAACCTATTTCAGAACCTTAAATTTACTGTAGCAAGTGCCGAAGAATTGCCATTTCCTGATAATAGCTTTGACTATTATACCATTGCATTTGGGATTCGAAACGTTCCTGATATTAATAAAGCTCTAAAAGAAGCTTATAGAGTTTTAAAACCGATGGGTAAGTTTATCTGTCTTGAATTTTCTAAGGTAAAAGAAAGTTTATTGCAAGATTTCTACAAATTCTATTCGTTTAATGTTATCCCTAAAATCGGTCAAATAATTACCGGCAATAAAGAAGCCTATGACTATTTAGTCGAGAGTATAGATTTATTTCCATCGCAAGACGAGTTTAGAATAATGATTAAAGAGGCAGGCTTTGAAGAAATTAACTATAAAAACCTAAGCGGAGGCATTGTTGCTATCCACAGTGCATATAAGTTATGATTTGTAATTTTTTTAATTTACTACGTATTTTCTATATCATTAGCAAAAAGCAAATTTTGACTAATACACACGATGTGAAAATTCCAAGCAATTTTAAATTTATTGGTTATGTATTAGCATTATTTTTTGTTCCATTCTCATTATTAAAAAAATCAAAAGAAGATTACGGCAAACGTTTAATAGACTCTTTAAATAGCCTTGGACCGATTTATATAAAATTCGGGCAGACGCTTTCCACTAGAGCCGATTTAGTAGGAACGCAAATAGCAGATTACTTAAGATTGTTGCAGGATAAATTACCACCATTTGATAGTAAGGTGGCGAGAGGGGTAGTAGAGAGGGAATTTTTATGTCATCCCCGTGAAAACGGGGATCCAGAAAAAAAATTACTGGATTCCCGCCTACGCGGGAATGACATAGAGGAAGGCGGGATGACAACAATATTCAGCCACTTCAACGACATGCCCATAGCTGCTGCGTCAATCTCACAGGTACATAAGGCACAACTTGCAACAGGTGAGTATGTAGCAGTGAAAATATTGCGTCCTGATATTCATAAAAAATATAACAGGGATATTAAGCTATTATATTTCATTGCAAAGATTGCCTCAAAATTCTCTAAAGCAAAAAGGCTAAAACTGATTAAAGTAGTTGATAAATTTCATGAAACTATGAAATTTGAGCTTGATTTACGCCTCGAGGCTGCTGCTGCTTCAGAGCTTGCTGATAATATGCGTAAAGATCATAACGTAATAATTCCTAAAATCTATTGGGATTTAACATCAGAAAATATACTAACTACACAGTGGTTAGATGGCACTTCTATATATGATACTCCGATATTGAAAGAAATTGGTTTAGAGCCAGCAAAAATAGCTCAAGACTTTGCCGTAATGTTCTTTAATCAAGCTTACAGAGACGGCTTTTTCCATGCTGATTTACACCCAGGAAATATCTTGGTAGATAAGCAAGGTAAGCTAATTCTGCTTGATTTTGGTATTATGGGCAGACTTAAAGAAAAAGATCGCTTAGCTGTTGCCGAAAGCTTATTCGGCTTTTTAAATCGCAATTATAAATTAGTTGCTAAAGTACATTTAAGAGCCGGTTACGTCCCCACAGATACCAATTTAGATTTATTTGCCCAAAGTTGTAGAGCTGTTACCGAACCGGTCGTGGGTGCACCTACTAAAAATATTTCTGTTGGTAAGTTACTTGCTCATCTATTTAAAATTACTGAGGATTTTGGTATGGAAGTGCAGCCGAATTTATTACTATTGCAAAAAACTTTAATAATGGTCGAAGGTATAGGCAGACAATTAGATGAGAATGTTAATATGTGGCAACTTGCTGAACCTTGGATTAAAAAATGGGCTATTAAAAACTTAAGCCCTGAAGCAAAACTGCTAAGATTAATAAAGCATTATCTAGAGGAATTATATGATAAAATGGAAAAATTATAATAAAAAACTATTGTAATATAACCATACCCTTAAAGATTAACAGAAATTAAAAAGTAAAATTTTGTAAACTTTTAGATAATTATAGTAAACTAATATTAACTAAATTATATAAAGGTTTTAATATGTCTAAGAGCCAGGATCAGGAATCCATTGATAAAATAAAAATGCAGTAGTTGAGATTTTATCTTACATTTAGTAAACTCAACCACTACCGGCTGAGAGCCGGTAGGTTGATGGTAGGCACTGGAAGTGCCTTAGAATTTAAGCTAAAGCTTATTCCAAT
>DYDT01000172.1 GCA_020404485.1 Rickettsia endosymbiont of Diachasma alloeum
ATTGGAATAAGCTTTAGCTTAAATTCTAAGGCACTTCCAGTGCCTACCATCAACCTACCGGCTCTCAGCCGGTAGTGGTTGAGTTTACTAAATGTAAGATAAAATCTCAACTACTGCATGTAAAAGCCTCGGAACTATATAACTATGCAACATTAAACCCTTATAGGTTAGATAGATATTGTCATCTAACCTAATTAAATCTAATTCTTGGTAATGGTTAAGGCTGCTAATATCTAAAATATTTTCTAATTTTGCATCTATTTTCTGCTCCAATGCAGAAATATTTATGCCATCTTTAAGGCGTAAACCCATCATCAAAATTTCTTCAATAATTTCTTGCTTAGTTAGCTTAACATTGGTTTGAACACCATTATTCTTATTATTAACTGCTTCTAACCATTTTTCCGGCTTATGCCACATCATAATTGCGGATACTGAACTAGGATTTTTAATTATTCTACTGTGAGCACCAGGACCTATACCTAAATAATAATTATAGTTCCAATAGGTTAAATTATGTACGCATTCCTGTCCTTTTTTAGCATAATTAGATATCTCATATCTAAAATATTTTTGAGATTCTAAATAATCATTCGTCCACTCATACATTTCAGCAGCCATATCAGAATTTGGAAGAATTAAATTACCATCATGAAATAATTTATAAAACGGCGTACCTTTTTCAATAGTAAGCTGATAAAGAGAAATATGCCCCGTCACAAGCTCCATTGCTTGCTTTAGTTCTTGCTGCCAATCTTTTAGTTCCTGACCACTTCGAGCATATATTAGATCAAACGAAACTCTAGGAAAAATTTTATTAGCGGATTCAATCGTTTTAATAGCCTGCAAGGAATCATGAGTTCTGCCAAGCTTTTTTAAGTCATTCTCTCTTAAAGATTGCACACCAATCGAAACACGATTAATACCTGCCAACTTAAATGCTTTGAATTTCTCCGTCTCAAATGAAGTTGGGTTAGTCTCTAGCGTTATTTCTGTTTGCTTATCTATTCTTGCAAGCCTACTAATTTTATCCACCACCCCCTCAACAATTTTGGGATTCATCAAAGAGGGAGTACCGCCACCAAAAAAAATAGATCTTATATATTTATTTTGAATAATATCTTTAAAATATTCTATTTCTTTCTCATAAGATTTAAGCCAATTATCATCATCTATACTATTCGCTATATGGGAATTAAAATCACAATAAGGACACTTAGACAAACAAAAAGGCCAATGAATATATATGCTTAAATCATTCGCCTTAACTTCTTTCATAGATATAACTTATTTTAACTACTTAATTTCTGCTTTAGATAATTTTGTAATTTTTATAACAGACTCTAAAGAAAACTCTTCTTTCATCATTTCCTTTGCCATCACCACTTTTTCTTCCTGCATTTTCTTTGCCATAATAGCTTTTTCTTCTTCTCTACCTTGTTGCATCCAATGCTGAGCTATACTTTTCATAATGTTCCCTCTTTTTTTAGGATTTAATTTTGATTTAAGTAGTTTTTCTACTTCTATTATATCACTTTGCTTAATTCTGGTCAAAGTGTAGCATAAAATTAGTTCTATATAATCAACTTTAGCAAATTTAGGCAAAAGATCAGCTACTTCTTCCCACCTTTTTAATAAATCACGTTCGTGAATATGCTTCATAAAAAACTGTAAGATTCCTGACCATGCTTTTTCTTTCAATTTTTCGTCCGGAATATCATGAACATTGATTAATTGATAATCACCGCTCCATGTAGCTTTTACAAGTTCACTATTTTCAAATAGTTCCCATAGATTTCGTGGAGCATTATATTTTTGTACACCGTTATAAAATATTAGTGGATATATGAAAGGGAGTTTTTTACTTTTCGTTGATTTCTTATGGTATTCAGCAATTTTAAACATATACCGAAATAACCTCAAAGCCATATCATACTCAGGCGTGCTTTGATGTTCTAAAAGCAAATACAAGTAACCTTTTTTATCTCCAAAACTAGTGGAAAATAAAA
>DYDT01000173.1 GCA_020404485.1 Rickettsia endosymbiont of Diachasma alloeum
CCATACTATGTGATACCTATGATAATATACCGTATGTTTCCCTTTCTCATATTCTGTCATAGTCATCCTATAAAATAAGTCCTCTTTACTTATTTTATACAGAGCGACTATGACTATTGCAAACTAAAGTTTCTCCACCTGAAGGTGGAGGTTTGAACCATCAGATGGATAATCAAAACGAACATTATAATTATTATATTTACTATTGCTGCTTAAGAACATTTCAGCTGCTCGCTTAATTCTTTTTTGCTAATTAAAAGATACGAATCTATCATCGATGTTAGAGCTTCTTGCTTTTACTTCAATAAAAACAATTTCTTTATTACGCAGTGCGATGATATCTATTTCACCGACATAATAACGTTTTCTATGATGAAGAATTTGATAAAATTTTATTTTATAGATTATTATACAGATATATTCGGCAATAATACCAAGATATTTTTTTTCATGTATACTCGTTTAGTTTGAAAAATTGGCTTCGTTACTTCTCGCTTTTGGTCCTCACATAGAATAAACTACGCTGCGGTCAAAAGTTCCGAGATACCTTGTTCTTTTCCAAACTAAACTTCGTCTACTTTTTTTACTCTTTAGGCAATAATACTTGCACAAACTCAGTTTTAGATAGATCGGCAGCGATGTTAACTATAACATCATTTTCTGTAACTTTAGTGACATAACCAACTAAGATACCTGCTGGGTAAGTACTGCCATGACCAGAAGTTATTATTTCTTCATTTTTTTGTACTAAATGATTATTAGGTAAGTATAAAATTTGACTATTGTTATTATTACCGGCTAAAATACCTTGCTCTCTTGAGACACTTGTTTTAATAGGTATTCTAGAGTTAACATCACTTATTAGCATAACTTTAGCATAATTATTACTTACTTCTATTACTTTACCGACTAATCCTTGTGAAGTAGTCATAACGATTTGATCAGGTTCAACTCCGTGCTTTCTACCAGCAGAAATTAATGCCGTTTTAGAAAAGGGACTAAAAGATACACTTAATAATTTAGCAGTAACATATTTAAATTCTTCTTCCTCGGTAACTGTTAAAAGATCTTTCAAAGCAATATTTTCAGCCCTTACTGATTCTACTTCGCTTTGAAGATGCTTAAGTCTTGCTACTTCAAGCTCAAGCTCTATATTTCGTTTTTCTAGATCTTGAAAATAAACAAATTTTTGTTTTATAGAATTTACACTTTCAAATATATTTTCGTAAAATACTAATCCAGCTGATAATACGCTACCTGTTATTTCAATAGATATATTAGATATTTTTTTAGGTGAAACAAGAAATAAATACAAAGATACTCCAAGAAAAAATATGACAAAAAAGCGTTTAAGAGTAACTAATATAGTTCTTACTAGCTCCAAGGAACTTGAAGAATTTTTTACTCTATGCGCAAGTATTGCCATCTTTAATCCTGTTTAAATAGTACATGTTTTAGCTTTGTAAAATCTTCAAGTGCTTTTCCTGTCCCAAGTGCTACACATGATAGTGCATCATCTGCAATTATCACAGGTAATTTTGTTGCCTCACTAAGAACAAAATCAAGATTTCGGAGTAATGAACCACCACCTGTTAGCACTATTCCTGTATCAACTATATCAGAAGATAATTCGGGAGGCGTCGCCTCTAATGCTACTTTTACCGCCTCAACAATTTGACTTACTGGTTCTATTAGACTATCAGCAATTTGTCTTTCATTCAATACCATTTCTTTTGGAATGCCATAAATTAAATCACGACCTTTTATTTCCATAACCCTTGGTTCTGCATTTTGATCTACATAAGCAGTACCTATTTCTTGCTTTATCTTTTCAGCTGTAGCCTCACCAATTAGCAGGTTATAATGTCTTCTTATATATGAAATAATTGCTTCATCCATCTTGTCGCCCCCGACTCTTACGGACCTTGCATATACTATGCCACCTAGTGACAAAACTGCAACTTCTGTAGTACCGCCGCCAATGTCAACAATCATTGAGCCTGTTGCTTCCGTTACAGGAAGCCCCGCACCAATTGCTGCCGCCATAGGCTCTTCAATTAAATATACATCCTTACCACCTGCACTTTCTGCTGCTTCTTGAATAGCACGACGTTCAACAGGCGTAGAGCCTGACGGCACACAAACAACAATCGTTGGACCAAAAAAAGAACGACGATTATGTACCATTCTAATAAAGTACTTAATCATTTCTTCTGCACCTTTGAAATCGGCAATCACGCCGTCTTTTAAAGGTCTTTTAGCTTCAATATCAGTTGGAGTACGACCTAGCATCATTTTTGCTTCATGACCAAAAGCATAAGGCACAAAAGAGCCATCTTTTTTTATTAACGCAACTACTGAGGGTTCACGAAGAACAATACCGCGTCCTTTTTGATATACGATAGTATTTGCCGTACCAAGATCAATAGCCATACCGGAAGAAAACCCTTCCAAAAATTTCATTATCATTTTTCTTTTTCTCTCTAAATTCTAAAAATTCTTCCATGCTAAATTAATTATAGACAAAGTGTTATTTGGAAAAAGCAAGGCGTCTTAAAGCTTAAACCTTTACTTATATAGTAGCGGATTATCAGCAAAAAACAATTTTCAGCGTATATTTTAGAAAGCTCTAGACAAGATGAATTTAAAGGTGAGCCTGCGGAGAGCGTACATACTTAGTACGTGAGCACAGGCGAATCCTGCAAAATTCGCTTGTATAGAGCTTTCTAAAATAGCTGAAGCCAATTTTTCAAATAAAACGAGTATAATTTAAATTTCTTTATAATGTAAAATAATAAAGTTACTAATAACAAATATTAACATACTTGGTAACAAAATAGCAGCAATTAAAGATAGATTATTATAGGTCAGTACTTTAAGTAATATTTCTGATAATGAATATACTATAAAACCTGAAAATAATCCTAATATTAATATTTTTTCCTGCGAATTATCACGTTGTTTTAGGCTAATAAAACAACTTGCTAAAATTATAGTCGCTATCATCATTGCAGGTTTAAATAGTTGCTTATAATAATAAACTTGGTAATTAGTAATAGGTAGACCTGAATTTAATAGTTCATCGATTAATTTAGGTAAATTCCAAATAGAAACCATTTCAGGATGAGTAAACTTATTGACCAAGCTGTTAACAGATAAATTAGTTGATATAGTTAGACTGTTATGTGCTTCGGTACTGTCTTTTGTAAAAACTTTGACCCTATTTAAGTGCAGTGATTTATTCTCAATTATACCATATAATGCATCAATTCTCTTTAAGAAGTTGTTGTTATTATCGATAAATAGAACTGTAACATTATTTAATTTTTTCTCAGAAATATTAATAAATTGTGTTTGAATTATTTGATTTTTTCCGTTTAAAGCTTCAAAAAATAATAAACCTGATTTAGATATTACTGCTTCATTATATGTTTTTTTAGTAAGCTTTGCTTCTAGTAAATCATATTTTCGTAAGCCTAACGCACCGATAGGATTTAATATAGTCGTAAAGGCTATACCTAAAATTAAAGTCACGATACACGGAATTATCAATACCTGCCAAATATGGATACCACTAGATAATATAGCAGTTAATTCATTATTTTTTGTTAAGCTTCTAAGGAAAAAAAGCATAGAAGTAAAGCTGATTAAAGCAGAAACTTGATTCAAAAGATATGGAACTTTATATAATATAAACCGCCAAAAAAAATCAAAAGGCACATACATGTTTTTGAATTTTTGTAAGAGATCAAAGAGATTGGATATGATTAATAATCCAATTAAAATAGATAATATTATAAAAAAACACTTAAAATATAATTTAGCAAGATACCAAGAAAGTGTTTTTAAATTAATCATTTAAATTCAATTTAATAATGATTTTTTAGAATATTGTAAGGATTGCTTAGTCAATTACTTCGTAATTTCCTTAGCTCAGACGGAAAAACCGATCCACGCGGGCAATGCCTTCCGTGTTCAAGCTAACCAGATGACACATACAAATTTGTGTGGTGGGGCTGGTAGGACTTGAACCTACAACCACACCGTTATGAGCGGCGTGCTCTAACCAACTGAGCTACAGCCCCTGTTCATCTGAATTTTATATAATTATTATGGCTATAAGTCTAGTAAAATTTTTATATTTTTTTAATATATACTTAAAATTTATCTATTTTTTGCTACAAGTAAAACTAGCTTTCATTTATCTATAGATATACTCAAATGATTTGGAAAATTAGAATGTAAAACAAGGGGTAAGCATGTGAGTTCCCCCAAATTTTGCAGAGCCAATTCTTCAAATCATTTGAGTATACAAATAAAAAAGGTTCTGTCGCATCTATGCAACATGTTCAACAGTTCACACAAGATCTAAGATTTTAGACATTATGATGCCATTAATATTTTAAAATTCTCGAAAGTAGATACATTATTATTGCTTCCGACTATTTGTCCTTTTTGAATCATACGAATATTTTCAATACCAGCA
>DYDT01000174.1 GCA_020404485.1 Rickettsia endosymbiont of Diachasma alloeum
ATTTAAAAACAGTACTAAGTCAGAATGGATTAATTAAGGAATCGTATAACTTCGTATAATGTATGCTATACGAAGTTATTACGCATTCTGACTTAGTACTGTTTTTAAATCTACTCCGCCTTCTATCAGCAAATCTATTGCTTCATTTATTTTTTTATTCTTCTCTATTTGCATTTCTGGTACCTATATTTTTAATTACTTCTAATATAGGCTCAACAAAAATTTACACAATCATTGCAAAAGACTCCTAAATTCTATGCATTTTTTAAAAATGCATAGAACCTAAGTAACCCGTTATCTAATATTATTTAAAATTTGATAAAGTTATTTAAATATATTATAATGTAGACCTTTTAAGGTATTACAAAACAATATGAGTAAGAAGCTTTATATTAAAACTTATGGATGTCAGATGAATGTGTATGACTCCGTTAAGATGCAGGACTTGCTATATCCTTACGGCTATGAGCCTACAGAAAATATCGAGGAAGCAGATGTCATTATTTTAAATACTTGCCATATTAGAGAAAAAGCCGCAGAAAAAACTTACTCGGAACTTGGTCGCATTAAAAAATTACAAGAGGCACGAAAAAAGCAAGGTCTAAATTCAGCAATAATAGTAGTAGCTGGTTGTGTTGCACAAGCCGAGGGGGAAGAAATTTTCACCAGAACTCCTTATGTCGATATCGTAGTTGGTCCTCAATCTTATTATAATTTACCTGAATTAATTTCTAAAGTCGTTAGGCACGAAAAACATTTAATCGATCTTGATTTTGTTGAAGAAGCAAAATTTGACCAATTACCTGAACAGTTATATCCACAAGGAGTAAGTGCCTTTATATCAGTACAAGAGGGGTGTGATAAGTTTTGTACTTTTTGCGTAGTACCTTATACTAGAGGTGCTGAATTTTCAAGAAACGTAGAACAAATTTATAGAGAAGCCTTAAAGGTAGTTAGTAGCGGTGCTAAAGAAATCATGCTGCTTGGACAGAATGTTAATGCTTATCACGGCAAAGTCTTAGATGATAAAACATTTAGTTTAGCTGATTTGATAAGGCATTTAGCAAAAATTCCAAATTTAGAGAGATTACGTTACACCACTTCACATCCGATAGATATGACAGATGATTTAATAAGCTTACATGGCTTAGAGCCTAAATTAATGCCATTCTTACATCTTCCAGTGCAATCAGGTTCAAACAAAATACTCAAGGCAATGAACCGCAAACATGATCGGGATTATTACTTTGACATAATCGATCACTTAAGAAAAGCAAGACCTGATATAGTTTTATCTTCTGATTTTATTGTTGGATTTCCTGGCGAAACTGATGAAGATTTTGCAGATACTTTAGATTTAGTTCGCAAAGTAAGATACGGTCAGTGTTATTCTTTTAAATATAGTCCTCGTCCTGGTACACCTGGTGCAACAAGAAGTGATCAAGTGCCTGAGCATATTAAATCAGAAAGATTAACTATTTTGCAAAAAGAACTTTCAAACCAGCAACTAGCTTTTAATGAAAGTTGTGTAGGTTCTAAAATGAAAGTTTTATTTGATCGTGATGGTAAATTTGATGATCAAATTATAGGCAAAACACCTTATATGCAATCCGTATATATCACAAACCCTAATAAAGATTTACTTGGCAAAACAATTAATGTAAAAATTACTAAAGCAGCACTTAATAGTTTAACAGGCATTTTAATATAAAAAATATCATCTATACATGTACAAATCGCTATTTTTTTGTTTAAAAATTTTTGCTTTGCTTTTTTTAATAGGCTGCGGGATCGTAGCTTATATAATATATTACTATTCTCGTGATTTACCTGATTATAGACAGCTAGCAAGATATTATCCTCCCTCGGTAACACGTATTTATTCTCGTGATGGGAAATTAATGGAGGAATATGCTTTCGAGCGACGTGTATTTGTTCCAATTAACAGTATTCCTACCTCATTAAAAGAAAGCTTTATTGCTGCAGAGGATAAAAACTTCTATAACCACCAAGGGGTTGATTTATTTGGAATAGTTAGGGCAGCATTTCTTAACATATCAAATTTTCTTCATCATAGGCGTATGGAGGGGGCTTCCACAATTACTCAGCAGGTAGTAAAGAATTTTCTACTTACCAATGAGGTATCATTTCAGCGTAAGATTAAAGAAGCGATTTTATCTTATATGATCTCAAGAGTATTTACTAAAGATCAGATTTTAGAATTATATCTTAATCAAACATTTTTTGGGCGTGGTGCGTATGGGGTTGCTACTGCCGCACAAAATTATTTTAACAAATCAGTAGAGGAACTAACTATTGCGGAGTCAGCTTTTATTGCAGCATTACCCAAAGCACCTTCTGAACTTAATCCTGAGAAAAATTATGCTAGGGTTAAAGCTCGTCGTGATTATGTAATAATGCGGATGCTAGAAGATGGTTATATCACAAGCGATGCAGCAAAAGAGGCAGTAGATAGTCCAATTACGCTACGAAAGCGAGACCAAGATGAAACTGTTACGGCTGATTATTATGCTGAGCAAGTTAGGGATGAAGTAATTAAAATGCTAGGTAGTAAAGATGAATTTTATACTAGCGGTCTTACTATTATTACTTCTTTAGATGCTAGAATGCAAAAATTTGCTGAAGAGTCACTACGAAAAGGTCTTAGAGATTTTGATAGAAAACGTGGTTTCAGAAAAGCTATAGCTACTATTTCACTTAATAACTGGCAAGAAGAATTAAAAAAATTACCAACTACACCATCACTTTTAGAATATAACATTGCTGTAGTTTTGGAAGTTACGGATACTCAGGCTGAGATTGGTTTTGCAAGCGGAGCTAAATCTAAAATCCCTATTTCTGAAATGAAATGGGCAAAAAGTGAGCTTAAATCAGCTAAAAAGCTACTAACAAAGGGTGATGTAATAGTTGTAGAACCTGTAAAAGATTATTATGCATTACGGCAAATTCCAGAAGTAAACGGTGCTATTATGGTCATGAATCCAAATACTGGACAGGTACTTGCAAGCGTCGGCGGATATGATTTCTTTGCTAGTAAATTTGACAGGGTAACACAGGCACTTCGTCAACCAGGTTCTTTAAGTAAAACTTTTGTTTATCTAGCAGCCCTTGAAAATGGGGTTAAAGCAAATCAGATTTTTAACGATGGTCCTATTGAGATTTCGCAAGGTCCTGGCATGCCAAGCTGGCGTCCTAAAAATTATGAGGGTAAGTTTCTAGGACCAATTACTATGCGTACAGGACTTGAAAAATCTCGTAATCTTGTAACAGTTAGAGTAGCAACTGCGGTGGGACTCACCAAAATTGTTGATATAATTAAGCGATTTGGAATTAATGATAATCCACAAAAAGTCTATTCTATGGTACTTGGTTCTATTGAAACAACGCTTGAGAGAATAACTAATGCTTACGGCATTATAGCTAATGGTGGTAAAAGGATAAAGCCACATTTCGTGGAATTAATTAAAGATCGTAACGGCAAAGTTATTTATCGCAGAGATGAGAGAGAATGCATAACTTGCAACGTTTCAGATAGTAATTTAGATAACGCAATATTAGAAATTCCTCCAGAAAATATTAATACGGTCACGGATGCAGCAAGTGACTATCAAATTACTTCACTTTTAACAGGTGTAGTAGATAGGGGAACTGCTTACTCTGCAAAGAAATTAGGGAAAATTATCGGCGGAAAAACCGGTACTAGTAACGATAGTAAAGATACATGGTTTATAGGCTTCACACCTAAAATAGTAGTTGGTAGTTATGTTGGGTATGATACGCCAAGAACTCTAGGAAGAAGAGCAACAGGATCAAGCGTAGTATTGCCTATTTTTACTGATTTTATGAGTAACGCTTATAAAGATGAGCCGTCCCTACCTTTTAAAGTACCTGATTCAATAAAATTACAAGCTGTAGATAGAGCAACTGGTCAAATCATGCCTGGTGGTTCTGTTATGGAAGCATTTAAGATCAATAACATCCTGATAATTGAAGATGACAGCGAAATCATAGACAACAATTATAATGATGATGTTTTTGATTATGTACCTAGCGAAAAGGATCAATCTCAGGAAATATACTAACCAAAAATATATCTTGAGTATATTCAATTTTTTATATATAGAATTAACATAAACTTAAAAAGATTAAAGCTCATGAAAAAAATTATTCTATATTTAACTGCATTAATATCATTTACTGCATCTTTTGCAGCTAAGGCAGATTGCTTCTTAGTTAAGGAAAATGATAAGCTTATTAAACAAGATGGTGATTGCAAATCACGCTATGCTCCATGTTCTACCTTTAAAATTGTTTTAAGTTTAATGGGTTATGATGATGGATTTTTAATTGACGAGACTCATCCAAAATTACCTTTTAAAGAAGGATATGATGATTATCTTGAAGTTTGGAAACAGCCACATGCACCTAAAGATTGGATGAAAAATAGTTGTCTTTGGTATTCACGTCTTATTACTAAAGAATTAGGTTATGAAAAATTCCATAATTACGTAACAAAATTTAATTATGGTAACCAAGATACTTCAGGAGATAAAGGGAAGAACAATGGTTTAACTAATGCGTGGCTTTCTAGCTCTTTAGAAATTTCACCTGAAGAACAGATTGCTTTCCTACAAAAACTTGCAGCAGATCAATTACCGGTAAGCCTTAAAGCTCAGGAAATGACTAAAAACATTATGTTTATTGACGATTTTGCAGATAGATGGAAGCTTTATGGTAAAACAGGTAGCGGTAATCGTCTTAATGAGGATAGAACTGTAAAGTTAAAAGATCGTCAAATAGGTTGGTTTATAGGATGGTTACAAAAAGATAACCGCAAAGTTTTCTTCGTACATTTTATTGAAGATAAAGAGCATAATGATTCTTATGCAGGACCACGCTCTAAAGAAGTAGCAAAAGAAAAGCTAAAAGAATTAATAAGCAAAGAATTACAGTAAATTTATTAGCTTCTTTGTCATTCCTGTGAAAGCACATGGGTGTCAATTTATGACTTGTTGTCATTCCGTGGCGACATTGTTGCATGGATTGAAAAATGTCCTATATGTCATTCCTGCGAAAGCAGGAATCCAGAAAAAAAAAGCGTAAATACAGCAAATTTTTAAAATTAAAAGCGTAGGTTATCTTGCTTTATGCTAGATTCCTGCTTTCGCAGGAATAACATCGGAATCACGCAACAATGCCTTCCATGGCTTAGGAACTAGATCCAGAAAAACAACTTGAAGTATGTATCAATTTTGATATTTTTAACTAAATCTAGTTCTCAAGCCATGGGATGACAACAATCGAGTATATCTATGAACAAAACTTCTATAGTTTGGTTACGGCGTAATTTACGGCTGCATGATAATAAATCATTTGCAGCAGCTTTGCGTAATTCTGATAAAATCCTACCTATTTTTATTTTTGATACCACTATCCTAGAAAGGTTTAAAAATCCACATGACAGACGGCTTTCCTTTTTAGCAAATACACTTTGTTTAATTAATGATGAACTCAAAAAACTGAAAGGAAAGTTGCTAGTATTTTACGGCAAGCCTTTGGATATTATTCCAAAATTCACAGCTACTCTAAAAATCGAAAATATTTATGCTGACGAAGATTATGAACCAAGCAGTATAGAACGAGACAAAAAAGTTCAGGAGTTATTAGGTAGTAACTGCACACTTAATTTATATTGTGATCATTTACTTATAAAACCTGATAGAGTCTTAACAAAAGATACTAAGGCTTATAAAGTCTATACTCCTTATATGCAGGCTTTCCGTAAATTTATAGCAGATAATGGAAGTATATCACATAATAAGCTACTAACAAATTATAGTTATAATTTAGATGGTAAATTATATACGCCGCAAGATATAGAACTAAAAACTATTGATCTAAATATAGGAGAATCTGAAGCGTTAAAACAAATCGGTTATGTATATAAAGAAGATGAGCTTTGGCAGCCTAAAAATGCTCAGAATGTTTTAGATAAATTCATTACAAGAAGAATAAATCGTTACAAAATTGATCGGGATTTTTTATATCTTAACGGCACAAGCACTATCTCACCTTATTTAAGATTCGGGCTTATATCGATAAGAGAATGTTATCGTAAGGCTTTTAATGCTGCTTCAAATCCAGGTAGTATAACGTGGATTAATGAACTAATTTGGCGAGAGTTTTATGCAACTATTTTATATCATTTTCCAAACACTATTAATGAGGAATTCTTAGAAAAATACAAAAATAAAATTCCATGGAATAACAAAAAAGAATATTTCGATAAATTTATTAACGCCGAAACCGGTTATCCTATAATAGATGCAGCAGTTAAGCAGTTAGTCGGTGATGGCTGGATGCATAATAGGGCAAGAATGATAGTTGCTAGTTTCTTCAGCAAGAATTTGCTTTTAGATTGGCGGAAAGGCGAAGAGTTTTTTGCTCAGTACCTTATGGACTACGAACTCGCTTCTAATGTTGGCGGATGGCAATGGGCAAGCTCGTGCGGTACTGACGCTCAGCCTTATTTTCGTATTTTTAACCCTTATACTCAGGGGAAAAATTTTGACCAAGACGCTGAATATATCAAGAAATATTTACCCATCTTAAAAAATATCCAACCGCACATTATCCACAATATAAATTTCCACAAAATGTATGATAACTACCCTAAACCGATAGTTGACTATGGATTATCACGAGCAAGAGCTATTGAGGCATTTAAGGAAATTGGAGTAGTGCGAGAAGATATATCTTTATCAAAAATTGATGAATAATATGAAATTTCGAATGCAAGCTTCGAAATTTCATGATATAATCTTTTTAAAGATGAAATATTGTGATTTATGAGAGCTATTATTGAACGCCCAAATTATCTAGAAAAAATAAAAACTCAATTTTTAAGTCATAAGATTGTAGCACTTTTAGGTCCAAGGCAATGCGGCAAAACTACTTTAGCTCGTCAATTTGCTCATAATAAAAAAGAAGTACATTTTTTTGACTTAGAAGATATCAGAGATTTAGCTGCATTAGAAAATCCTTATATAACACTGGAAAATAAAAAAGGCTTAATTATCATTGATGAAATTCAAAGATTACCAAACTTATTTCCTACGCTGCGGGTTTTAGCTGATAAAAATACAGAACAACAATTTTTAATATTAGGTAGTGCTTCAAGAGATTTAATTAGACAATCCTCAGAAACTCTTGCCGGTAGAATATCCTATATTGAGGTACATCCTTTTTCTTTATTGGAAGTAAATAACATAAAACAATTACATTTATTTGGTGGTTTTCCGAATTGCTACCTTTATCCCGAGACAGGATTTGATTGGCTAGAGCAATATATTAGAACTTTTTTAGAGCGTGATATTCCAAATCTTGGTTTTTCGATTCCACCCACTACATTACGTCGTTTTTGGACTATGCTTGCTCATTATCATGGAAATATTTTTAATGCTTCTGGAATTGGGAAATCTTTAGGAATCAGCGACCATACTATAAAAAATTATCTAGATATATTATCCGGTACTTTTATGATACGTCTACTATATCCATGGTTTGAAAATATTTCTAAACGTCAAAAGAAACGTCCAAAAATATATTTTACTGATTCAGGTATATTTCATCATTTAATTGATATTTATTCACAAGAACAATTATTAAAAAATCCAAAACTAGGAGCTAGTTTTGAGGGCTTTGCTTTAGAACAAATAATAAGGCTGTTTGATAAACGAAGCGAGGATTGCTATTATTGGGGAATACATCAAGAAGGGGAACTAGATTTGTTTATAAAGCATAAAGGCTTGAAACTAGGTTTTGAGTTTAAATTTAGCGACGCCCCTACCCTTACTCCTTCCATGCATATGGCTATACAATATTTAGTCCTAGATGAATTATTTGTTATATATCCTGGAACTAAAAAATATCAATTAGCAAGTAACATAACCGTTGTACCTGTTAAGGATATAGTAACGCTTGTATAATATTTAATAGTGCTAGACAGTTATTAATATTTACACTTCCAAATACGCTTCACTACTTATTGGCTCATTAAGAACGCCTAAAAGTTTTATACCTAACTTAGCAAAATCATTTATAGGATCATATTCATGAAGTGAAGTAAGCAAGATAAACGGCTCAACTTTTATTTCTGTGCAAGATGGGAATTTTTTATGAAAAGTTTCAATAGCTCTAGTGGGGTTAGCATCTAAATATCTCCAGAATGCGATAAAATTCCAAGAGGGTGCTAAAGGACCACTATCACTAGTAAATGGATTTGTTTCAGAATCGGCAATTATTTGCAGTAGTTGAGAGTTTATCTTACATTTAGTAAACTCAACCACTACCGGCTGAGAGCCGGTAGGTTGATGGTAGGCACTGGAAGTGCCTTAGAATTTAAGCTAAAGCTTATTCCAATCTAATGTTAGAAAT
>DYDT01000175.1 GCA_020404485.1 Rickettsia endosymbiont of Diachasma alloeum
AAATTATATAAGGGCCGTAATAACTTCGTATAGCATACATTATACGAAGTTATACGATTATTCTTTGTCCAGACATCTTTGCAACTAATTAAATTGTTTAGATGTCTATTTTATAACCGGCAAAGAAAACTGTCACCCCTAGGCAATAATATCTGTCATTGTATAGTAGTGTTTTATTTAACTAGAAAAATTATTGTTATTATTTTTTTATAGATTACACATTAAAATGAAGAAATCTATAAAATCAAATAAACATTCTAAGGCTGAAAAAGAAACTTTATATTTGCTAAAAAGCTCTAAAAATGCTCAGAGATTAAAGCAAGCAATTAAGGATTTTGAAGTAAATAAAAATTTTAAAATGACTTTTTTACAAAAACTCAAATGAAAAAAATTTTAGGAATTGAATCAAGTTGTGATGATACTAGTGTTTCTATAATTAATGAAGATAGAGAAATATTATCGAATATAGTTATATCACAAAATACAGAACACGCAGACTATAAGGGTGTAGTGCCGGAAATAGCCGCACGTTCTCATTTAGCTAATCTCGAAAAAGCTATGAAGCAGGCTTTACTTGAAAGCAATACTAGCTTAGATGAAATTACGGCAATAGCTGCCACTTCAGGACCTGGTTTAATTGGCGGCGTTATAGTTGGCTCAATGTTTGCAAAGTCCCTTTCTAGCGTTTTAAGTAAGCCTTTTATTGCAGTAAATCATTTAGAAGGACACGCATTAACTGCAAGATTAACCGATAACATTCCATATCCATATTTGCTTTTATTAGCTTCCGGTGGGCATTGTCAATTTGTAGCAGTACTTGGGCTTGGAAAATATAAGATTCTTGGTAGTACCATCGATGACGCAGTAGGTGAGGCTTTTGACAAAGTAGCTAAAATGCTTGATTTACCTTTCCCTGGTGGTCCTAAAATTGAAAAAATGGCAAAGCTTGGTGATCCTTACAAATATAAATTCCCAAAACCGATTATTAATAGCGGCGATTGTAATATGTCTTTCTCAGGACTTAAAACGGCAGTGCGTACTCTGATAATGAGTTTACAAGAGATTAACGATACTATAATTAACGATATAGCAGCAAGTTTTCAGTTTACTGTAGGAGAAATTTTAAGCAATAAAGTGTTAACTGCTATCAAGGCTTATGAACAACTAACAAATAATTCTAATACAAATATAGTAATAGCCGGCGGGGTGGCTGCTAATAAATATTTGCAAGAAGTGTTAAGTAATTGTACCAAAATACATGGTTATAAGCTTATTTACCCGCCCATAACGCTATGTACTGATAATGCTGCAATGATTGCTTATGCCGGACTTGAGCGTTATAATAATAGGTTATTTACGCCTTTAAATTTCTGTCCTAAAGCTCGATGGAGCTTAGAAGAAATATAATTACCTTGGTATTATTCTGTGGAGGTCTTGTCTACGTGGATCATATTTATTCCTGCGGAGGCAACACCACCATACGACGTAATATGTAGAAGTCAAGATTTGATCTTACAGACGCTGTAAATTTTATATCTGAATGTCTGATAAGTTATAACTGTCAGATGAGTATTCAAGATACAAGATTTCATTATTCTTTTCAACAGC
>DYDT01000176.1 GCA_020404485.1 Rickettsia endosymbiont of Diachasma alloeum
TAATATTTCTACCCAATCAGCACGTTGGATAAGGCTTTTGCACTCAATATTTTGCCATCCGGAGATAACAAAATGAAAAATTGTCATGTAGTGAGATTATTTACATTATTTTATTATTTATTATGAATTTAAAATCTAAAGCTTTAGACTTTACTCAAAATTTTATTATTGCACTTGATGGTCCTGCTGCTTCCGGTAAAGGTACTATCGGGCTTATGCTTGCTGAAAAATTTTCTTTAAAATATGTTCAATCAAGTATCGTTTATAGGAAGCTTGCTTTGGATTGTATTAGTCAGAAAATAGATATCGCAGATATAAATAAAGTAATTGCTTTATCTAAAGAAATAGATATCACAGGTAAATTTGACTTAGAGGACGAAAATATAGGAGCCATTGCTTCACAGATCGCTGTAATAGCTGAGGTAAGAGATAATCTAAATAAGCATTTAATAAAATTAATTAATACCACACCTCGAATTCTTATGGAGGGTAGAGATATAGGGACAATAGTTGCACCTAATGCCGATTTTAAAATATTTATAACCGCAAACTCTGAAGTTAGAGCTGAGAGACGATATAAACAGTTGCAAGCTAAAGGGAAAGCATGTATACTTGACGAGATTTTACAACAGATAATTTTACGTGATAAAAGAGATAAAGAGCGAAAAGTAGCACCTTTATTACCGGCTTTGGATGCATTAATTATTGATACTTCCAAACTTTCACCCTTATCGGTTGTAGAACAAATAACGCAGTTTATATTGAAAGAATAAAATAGCTTGGTGCTTATAGTTTATTTTATTTCTTAACCCTTTAAAAAGATTATCTATTAGTTCAGCACCACTAATATTTACGAGAAAAATATGACAACAAAATTAAAACAAAAATTCGTCCCACAACTTGCAGCAGTTAATCATGAATTTGAAGATGATTTTTCTAAAATGCTTGAAACTGTTGATACGAGTCATATAAAACCTGGAACAGTAGTAAAAGGTCAAGTAGTTGATATTAATGAAGTAGTGGTTGTTGACGTTGGATTAAAAAATGAAGGTAGAATACCTAAATCTGAATTTTTATTATCACCAGCACATAAATTACCTGAGATTGGTGATTTAGTTGATGTTTATATTGAAAAAACTGAAGGGCATAGCGGTAAAACCCTAAGCCGTGAGAAAGCGATAAAAGAAGAATTATGGGGTCAGCTAGAACTCACGTGTAGCAAAGGTGAGTTTGTTGATGGTACAATTTTTGGTCGTGTAAAAGGTGGATTCACTGTCGATTTATCCGGTGTTGTAGCGTTTTTACCAGGAAGCCAAGTGGATGTTAGACCAATTAAAGATCCTAGCTCTATAATGAATATTAGGCAGCCATTTAAGATCCTAAGCATGGATAAAAAGCTTGGTAATATAGTTGTTTCAAGAAGAGCTATATTAGAGGAATCACGTTCTGAAGCTAGAGACGAAATGCTATCTAAAATCAAGGAAGGGATGATCCTTGAAGGAACAGTAAAGAATATTACAGATTATGGTGCATTCATTGATCTTGGTAGTGTTGATGGTTTGCTACACTTAACTGATATTTCATGGGGTAGAGTTAACCATCCATCAGAAGTGTTAGAGTTTAATCAAAAAGTTAAAGTAATGGTTATCAAGTTTAACGAAGAGACTAAAAGAATATCTCTCGGTATGAAACAACTTGATTATAACCCATGGAAAAAAATTAAAGAAGAATTCCCTGTAGGTAAAAAAATGACTGGAAAAGTCACAAATTTTGCTGATTATGGTGTGTTTATTGAATTAAAAGACGGTCTAGAAGGGCTTGTTCACTCAAGTGAAATTAGCTGGCTTAAATCTAATCAAAATCCTAGAAAGACCCTTACTATAGGTCAAGAAGTAGAATTCATGGTATTAGAAGTTGATACGGAAAAACATCGTGTTTCTTTAAGTATTAAGCAATGCCAACCAAATCCTTTAATAAAATTTGCTGAAACTAATCCTGTTGGGACAGTGATCAAAGCTCCAATTAGAAACATTACTGATTTTGGAATCTTTGTTGCACTTGGTGATAATTTAGATGGCATGATTCATGAAGGTGATATTAGCTGGGAAGATAATGGCAATGAGTTACTTAAAACATACAAAAAAGGTGATGAAGTAGATTGCAAAGTTCTAACAATCAATATTGAAAAAGAACAAATTAGCTTAGGTATTAAGCAATTAACTCCTAATCCATATCAAGGAATTGCTGATGAATATAAAAAAGGAACAGTAGTTAAAGCTGTTGTAACAGCAATAAAAGATGACGGATTGGAAGTATTAGTAAACGATAAAGCAGCAGGATTTATTAAAAAATCTGATTTATCAGATGAAAAAGAAGAACAAAAACCTGAAATGTTTGCAGTAGATCAAGAAATCGAAGCAAAAGTTGCTTCTATCGAAAAGTCAACCAATAAAATCTTATTATCAATAAAAGCCTATAAAATAGCAGAGCGTCAAAAGGCTCTTAAAGAATATGGTTCTAGCGATAATACAACCAATATGGGCGACATACTTGCTAATGCTTTAGAAGATAGTAAGAAGTAGTTAATCCTTGCATCACTGTGAGGAGAAGCTGTAAGTTTCGATGAAGCAATCTCAAAAATCCTATACTGTTTTATGAGATTGCTGCGTCGGTTATTAAAATAACCTCCTCGCAATGACTAACTTTCCAACAAAAAACTTTAAGGAAAAATATCCAATGTCCTACGTACCTATAGTAATCGAACAAACCTCTAGGGGTGAGCGTGCTTATGATATATATTCAAGGTTATTAAAAGAACGGATAATTTTTGTATGTGGTCCTATTGAAGATCATATGGCAAATTTAATTACGGCTCAATTATTGTTTCTTGAGGCAGAAAATCCTGAGAAAGACATATATATGTATATAAATTCTCCTGGAGGAGTCGTAACAGCTGGGCTTGCAATTTATGACACAATGCAATATATCAAGCCTAAAGTAGCTACTCTTTGTATTGGTCAAGCTTGTTCTATGGGATCATTTCTACTTTGTGGTGGTGAAAAAGGAATGAGATACAGCCTGCCGCATAGCCGTATTATGATTCACCAACCATCCGGAGGCTATAGAGGACAGGCAACAGATATAGAAATTCATGCTCAAGAAACTCTAAAAATCAAAAAAATCCTTAATAGCTTATATAGTAAACATACAGGACAAGATGTAAAGCATGTTGAGAAAAGTATGGAGCGTGATAATTTCATGTCACCTGAAGAAGCAAAAAAATTCGGGATAATCGATAAAATAATTACACACAGAGATATTAAGTTGTTAAAGGATAAGGAACAAGGTCAGTAGCAAATCGTCATTGCGAGGAGAAAATGAAAGTTTCGACGAAGCAATCTCAGGATGTTTTTGACGAGATTGCTGTGTCAATGCTTTGCATCCACGAATTTGTTGCGTAGATCGGTTTTCCAATTGTCATCCCCTGATTTATTCACGGAGTGCATATTATTTTTTCTGGATTGCCACGTTCATTTCATTCGCTCGCAATGACATAAACGAGCCAACTCCCGAACCTCCTCGCAATGACAGTATCTTAACACAACACATAAAAAACTTATAGATTTAATACTATTATAGAGTATAAACAATTATCTTTTTATTGGGGTCATAGCTCAGTTGGTAGAGCGTTTGAATGGCATTCAAAAGGTCGGGGGTTCAATTCCCCCTGGCTCCACCAGTTCCTACAATGGTTTTCAGCCTTTCTTAAATCTTCTAAAAAAATATATGTTCCTTATATATTCCAAAATACTTAATTTTAATATTGAGACAGTATAAAAAAATAATCAGCTCATAAGCTATTCTTTTCCATACTTACTTAAAACATAATCAAGCAATGCCAAGCTATCGGCTTCGTTATTATCAACCGGCTTAAATCCTTTCTTTTAACAGCTTATATTACGTCATATTTAGTAGCGTTACCTTTACCAGTGATATGTTTTTAATAGTACTAACTACTATTAACTAAAAGCCAATAATCCATTTTAATTTCATTTATCTTCAACTGCTGCTGCGGGGCATTTGAAGCATCAACCTTGCGGCAAAAACTTAACCGAGGCGAATATATGAATGCCGCCGATGAGTTACTGCGATGGGTAAAAGCTAAAGGCGGTATGACGCTGCAAGGCTTGGTGAGACGCCGTATGTCAACAGCGGTCGAAAAATGATACAGATTTTAAATATGCATCGGCTGAAAATTGATACAGTATCATAAAAAATTATCTGATATTTAAGTCATAAAATTATCCTCCTGTTTATTAATA
>DYDT01000177.1 GCA_020404485.1 Rickettsia endosymbiont of Diachasma alloeum
CATAGTCATCCTATAAAATAAGTCCTCTTTACTTATTTTATACAGAGCGACTATGACTATTTCAAACTAAAGTTTCTCCACCTGAAGGTGAAGGTTTGAACCATCAGATGGATAATCAAATTTTGCCTATAAAATTTTGCCTATAATTATTAACTAAAATAGTGACAAAATAGTAATAATATGATATAATTAACCTTAGAAAGTAATACTTTCTTTTGCATGTTATTGACAAATGCCGCAAGGTAAGATAGTTTTGCATAGTGAATTTTTTATTAATCTTAATATTAAATGTAAGTCTAATCTTTAATTTTTTATTAAGCATAATTTAAATTCCAATAAGCAATTTCTATCTAAAAAGGTTTTTATGACTACAAATATAGTAGGTAAAGTTAAATGGTTTAATCCGACGAAAAATTTTGGATTTATTGAACAGGAAAATGGCGGCAAGGATGTGTTTGTACACAGATCTGCCGTAGACGCAGCAGGTCTGGCAGGTCTTAATGAAGGACAAGATGTAATTTTTGATCTTGAAGACAAGAATGGTAAAATTTCTGCAGTTAACCTCAGAATTAAATAAATATATTTGTACCAAAAACAGCTATCCAAAGTTTTTAAATTTTGGATAGCCTCGTCACCTTTTATAACAAAATATTAAATATTTTGTTTTGTCTTATAATAACCTTATAAATGTCTTAAGCATTGGAATGGTTTAATGCTGAAAAGTAAAAAAATATCATAATTATGGTATTATTAACAAATAATTTTAAAGCTAATTAAAATTTTTATTTGCTGTAAATTATAAAATTTTTTTGAAATAGATCCGCTATTACTTCGGATCAATTAAAGCTATTTTGTTGATGATGCTATAGATAATTTAATGGCTGCTATTAGTATATTTTTGTAATACAAAGATACTAAAGTCATTATTTTTTGCTGTGAGTTATTTTTATACAATCAATAATGTGCATATTTTAACTTAAACTTTATTGGATTATATAATGAAAAATTTTAATTTACCTGAAGAATTAACTACTACGCTTGAAGCGATGAAGATAACAGAGCCGACCGAAATACAAAAACAATCGATTCCGGTTGCTATTGCAGGTTCTGATATACTTGCTTCTAGCCAAACTGGTTCAGGCAAGACTTTAGCTTACTTGTTACCGGTGATTAATGCATTTATTAAAGATAAAATTACTACTTTAATATTAGTGCCGACAAGAGAGCTTGCAACACAAATCTGTTCTACCTTAAACAAAGTAACTACATCTTTTAAAATAAATAATGCAGTTTTGATAGGTGGTGAACCTATGCCTAAGCAATTTATGCAATTAAAGAAAAATCCTAAAGTAATTATAGGAACTCCAGGGCGTATTATTGATCATTTAAATCGTGGAAGCCTAAAAATTGATCGTATAGGTATAACTGTGCTTGACGAAATGGATAGAATGCTAGATATGGGGATGAAAGAGCAGTTAGAAGAAATCAATAAATTCTTGCCCGAAAAAAGACAAGTGTTAATGTTTTCTGCTACTATGCCAAAACATATTATTTCTCTTTCACAAAAATATTTAAATAATCCTGTACGTATTACAGTAGGTGCTACTAATAAAGCAGCAGCAGAAATAAAACAGGAGTCAGTACATATTACAGATAAAGAAAAATTTACTGAGTTAAATAAGCAGCTTGGTGATAGAGAGGGATCAGTAATTATTTTTGTAAAAACAAAACGTTCTGCTGATCAGTTAGCTAAAATGTTAAAATATGAAAATCATAAAGCAGAAGCTATACATGGCGATTTAAGTCAGCGTCAACGTGATAGAGTAATTTTATCATTCCGTAAGTCAAACCATAGAATAATGGTGGCAACTGATGTGGCTGCTCGTGGTCTTGATATTCCGCACACTCAGCACGTAATTAATTATGATTTACCGATGTGTCCGGAAGATTACCTGCATAGAATAGGTAGAACTGGTAGAGCTGGTGCTAAAGGTAACGCATTGTCATTTATTTCACCTGATGATGTGGTTAGATGGCGTGCTATTGATCGTTTAATAAATCAAGGAGAATCTACTCCTAGAGAGAGCTTTAGAAGTAACAAAAATAATCGTAAAAGATCTTTTGGTAATAATAGAAGAGGCGATAACTCTAATAAAAGATTTGATTCTGGCAATAAGAGAAGTTCTGAGAGTAATAGTAATAATTACAGTCAAAGAAGAAGTAAAGTATCTTAAGAGAAAAGTCTGTCATCCCGTGGCGGCATTGTTGCGTGGATCGGAAAATGTCCTATATGTCATTCTTAGCTAAAAGCAGGAATCCAGGAAAAAAATCATAAATACAGCAAATTTTTAAAATTAAAAGCGTAGGTTATTTTGCTTTATACTAGATTCCTGCGTTTAGCTAAGAATGATATCGGAATCACGCAACAATGCCTCTCCCGTGGCTTGTCCACGGGATCTTAGAATGCAGACCTGTGATCAAGGAACGAGCATGACGCTTCCAATCAACGTAATAACACATATTATAAGAGGATAATTTCATAATTTTTAATTTTTCACGATTACAAAATATATATAGTATTTTATTTATATTATTCATTTCTCTTCCTGGGGGTTTAATTTATCTACTTACCGGTTCAACGCTTTCTTTTTGGCTTCGAGAATCCGGTTTTGATAAAATTACAATCGGTCTTTTTAGTCTGGTTAATTTCATTCACATATTTAAATTTCTATGGGGACCGCTACTTGAAAAAATAAGCTTTATACCCTCATCTAGTCGTGGATATAAATATTGTTTAATCTTTTCACTGCTTAGCTGTATTTGTTGTGTATATATTCTAACGGGCTTTAATCCCACTACTAATTTTATATCATTCTCTTTGTGTTTGATAATTCTAGCATTTTTTTCCTCTATTTATGATATGCTTTTGCAATCTTCCCAAATGCTACTTATTACTAGTGAAAATTGGGGAATAAGTGAGGCAGCTTGCACTAGTGGATTTAGGATCGGTATACTTATATCAGGTTCTGGTGCATTATATTTATCAACTATTATATCTTGGCAAGAAGTTTATCGCACTATGGCGATTTTATGTGTGCCGTCATTATTACTAATTATTTTCTATCCGCTAAAATTTAAAGAAAAAATAGCTGTTAATAATTTTGATAGATTTTGGCACGCTTTTTATGATTTTATCAAAAAACCTAAATGGTTAATAATTGTTGGCTTTATGCTTCTATATCGCTTGCAGGATAATTTTCTTTCGGTTATGCCAAATATGTTCTATCTTGATATCGGCTATACAAAAAAAGATTTAGCTCTTGGATATAAGGCTTTTGGTATGTGTGCTACTATAGCTGGAGGATTTATAGGCGGTTTTTTATGCCGAAAATATGAATATGTTTATATTTTTAAAAGAGTATTGGTTTATCATGCTTTATCTAATATAACTTTTTTACTACTCTATTCTTACAGTCAAACTATTACAACTCTTTATATAGCAGTCTTTTTTCAGGAATTTACCAAAGGGCTAACTATGTCGCCGTTTTTTTCTTACCAATTAAGATGTTGTAGCTCTAAATATTGCATAACGCAGATCGCCTTGATTACGTCTATTGCTTATATTAGTACTGTATTGTTTGGAAGTATTTCCGGTTACGCCGCTACTTATTTAGGCTGGGGATACTTTTTTGCTATTGCAGGCTTCTGCTTTATACCGGCATACATTCTAATCAGATATTTACCTAAAGTATAACTTTGTTAAAAATTCTTTTTTTGCTTTTCTACTAGGGTATAAAGTTTTAAGGAAAATAGTACCGTCATCTTCTTTTTCATAAGGTACTACATATACTTGATCAGTTATTCTAACATAGAAAATTTTTTGTCCCTTATATTTAGCTTGATTATAATGTAATCTAATTCCTAATAAGTTACCGTCATTAATTGACTGAATTATCTCGTCAAAGCCTATATTCCGCTCAAGTAATAATTTAGCATTTTTTTCATGATTATATCTAAATTTGGGCATAGTATTTTAGAGTTTAGTAGCGTCTGAGTGAATTAGCATGTTAAGATAAGTTTGATAAGGCAAGCCGTGCTTAGAAGCTTTGATTTTTATTGCTTCGATATCATGTTCTGCAACCCTAATAGTAATAGATCGCTTGTTATTAAGATGTGCCTTTGCAGCTTTTCGAAGCAAAGCTATTTCATTTTTATCATCAAATTTTTGATGCTTTTCAAAATTATCTTCAATATCTTGTTCGTAAGAATCTAATTTACTGCTCATATATTTACCCTACTTATATATATTATCATTTTATATTATGTAAATACTTTGTCAATACTTAAAATTTATTGCTCACATATTATATTGTAAAAATAGCCCTAGTAAGTTATAATAACAAGCAAATTTATTAAAGTAATTTTACTATGTTTATTCAAACTGAAGATACCCCAAATCCTGATGCGATAAAGTTTTTTCCTGGGCAAGAAATCAGCAGTAGTCAGCCTGTATTTTTTAGCGAGTTTGCCGAAGTAAAAGGCAGAAGTAAACTTGCAGAATCGTTATTTAATATTAATAATGTAAAATCAATATTTTTCGGTAGTGATTTTATAACTGTTACTAAAGAAGCTGAAAGTGATTGGCGAGTAATAAAGCCAGAAATTTTAATGGTTATTATGGATCATTTCGTTGCGGGCTTTCCAGTATTTGAAGAAAGTGCTAAAGTAGATGATGTAAGTCTTGAGAGGCTTTCAGAAATAGAAAAGCAAATTATCGAAATTATTGAGACAAGAGTGCGTCCCTCTGTTGCACAAGATGGAGGTGATATAATTTATAAAGGTTTTGAAAATGGTGTAGTAAAGTTAGCATTACGTGGTGCATGCCTTGGCTGCCCTAGCTCTACTATTACCTTAAAAAACGGTATTGAATCGATGCTGAAACATTTCGTACCGGAGGTTATAGAAGTTGAAGCTATTGAAGAGGAGTTTAAATAATAATAATTTGGTTTAAGTAGTACTTTACTTATTAATCATTTGGTGGTATTTCATACTACTAGATTATGTAGTAAGGTAAAATTATTATGCAGGATTTAAGGCTCATTCAAGCATTGAATGATAATTTTAGTATAAAAAAAATTAAATATTTATTAGATCAAGGTATAACTACTAACGCAGTAGATAGTACAGGAAATAGTGCATTACATTTTGCTATAAATAATAGTAGAGGGAATGCTTCTGTTGTTGATATTGTTTTTGTGGTAGCCCTCTTCTTTCTATATTTCTAGCAGTACGTTCTGAAAATCCTGCTTTAGCTGATGCAATAACTTGGTTTAAACCTGCTTTTCTTAATGTCATATATACC
>DYDT01000178.1 GCA_020404485.1 Rickettsia endosymbiont of Diachasma alloeum
GGAGTTTTACCATAACAATATTTACCAGAATTCGTATAACTTCGTATAATGTATGCTATACGAAGTTATTACGGCTTTATTATTTTTTGATTTAAGTTCATTTTTTATCTCCATTTAATAATTAATTTATTTTACTAAATGTAAGATAAAATCTCAACTACTGCATATATGGTTACCTAGAAACTCAGGTGCTCAGGCAGAATTTATTAAGGAAAATTTTTATGCAGTTGATATGAGTGCTGCCACTCCATTAGAAAGATTATCCTATTTAATGAAAAATGGAAAACCTTTTCTTACTATAATATATATTGAAGGACATATATTTTTATATATAGGTAATTATCCCAACGTTCATAATAAAGAAAGTACCTTAATGGCTATGACCTATCAAAATATATGGGGATTGCGTCCTAAAAACGAAAATACTCGTATTGTGATTGGAGGCAGCTTGTTTTTGCCATTATTACTGGAGTATCCGGAAGCTCCTAAAGCTCAGTCGCTTGCTGATAAGAAATGTTTTGAAATATTATATTTAACTAATTAATTTATCTATCTATGTTTTTCATTTCCTAGTTTCTTATCTAATTTGATGTTTAATTTAATTGGTGTTGTTATTATGCTCTTTTGAATATTTTGTCTTTTTTCTTGAGATAATAAATTTTCATTATTATTGGATATTTTTGCTATAATTTGATTAATATTATTCTGCTCTAGTTTTATTGCTTTATCGTTATTTAAAATTAGCTCTCCAATTTTTTCACCAATTTTAGGGGCATATTTCACGGCAAAAATTGAAACAGGCAGAACTACAATGGAAAAAGCTGCCCCTGCTGTTGCAACGCTAATTGCTCCAACTAAAAGGGCACAAGCAGCACCGGCAATTTTACCGGTGGTTTGTTTAAAGAAATTACTGCTTCTTGTAAATTCTGAAGATATTTCTAATACTTTACTAAATTCTTGTTGTATATAAACGCTTATTTCGTTAGGGGTTTTGTACTTATTTATACCATATCTTAAAGATGTACGGAATAATTTTGCGTGTGATTGTGCATAATTAATTATTTCATCAAAATTCTTTTCTTTTATAAGCACTTTAAACACATTTTTTATTTTTGTTTTTTCTTCGCTACTTATTTTTTCAACTCCAAAATATACTTCTACTAGATTTTCTGCTACAATATCCTGTGATTGTTCGGAAATATTTTGATTATTTTCATCTTCTGGAGTAATCATTATTACAAATAATTTTAAAGCTAGAGAAAAACTATCATCATTAATAACACGCAACCTTAAGTAATTTTTAAGTCTTGAAATACATATATTTATATATCTTTTAGCCTCAGGTTTTGAATTAAGTCTTATCGCATAATCTATAGCAAGCATATTTGCAAGAGTTGAGCAGGTAATGTCGGTAAGGTTATTAATAAAATTATTAATAATATCTTTTTTAAATAAAGTCGTGTCTATATTATTCATGTTGAAGATAATTCTCGTATATATAATATTAATTTGGCATAAATAAGATTAGGAGGATGAGCTACTGAAAGTTTGTAAATATTTTTAGGTGTTAATACTTCTTCATTTCGTACTCTTACAAATGATATGAGAGTGTTAGGCGGCATATAAGAATAAATCTCATGAAATATTTTTAGGAAAGTTATAAAATCCACAGCTGCATATTTTATATTTATACTGTAATTATTTACACAAATAGTTTCATTTTCATTTGCCGGAATATTATTTTTAAAAAAGACTGAATTTATTGATATATCTATAGGTTCTATTAAATTATATTTATCGCTTAAACCTTTTATTTTAGGAATCAATTCTTGATAATTTAAGCAGGTTGCTTTATTTGGTAAACTTAAATCAACATATTTCTTATAAGATTCTAAAATTTCTTCTTTAGAATTTTGCACGGAATAAAGCTTTAACACTTCTTCAGTTAAACTTTCTTGAGCTAATTGTTTATTAAAAATCGATTGTGCATATTCTTGCTGTAAACTTTTTATTATCCAAATAGTTAATGAAATAAAGAAAAAATATATAATAAATTGAAAGAATATAAGATTCTTTAAATACACGATATATTTTTGAAACATTCTCTTTACCTTAAATAGTTTAAGTTTTTAATGATACTCACAAATAACGGGATTTCTACCTTATTTGATATATCAATTATTTTATCCTTATATATAACATAATCTATATGCAAATGAGGTAATTTATTTTTTACGCTTGTCATATGATCACTAAGCATTTTGATTGACTCATCTAACGAGATACCTTGAGTATTATAATTAAGCAATAGTTTAATCAATAAGTGTCTTTTTGAGACCAGTAAAATATTATCTATATTTGTTAATTCCCATTTTATTTCTTTTACTTTAAAAGATGGATTAAGGGTAATAATGAGTTTTTCAAGTAGTGCAAATGGTAATGGTACTTCCAGTAATTTGTCTATTACGTGTAAGTCAGCAAGACTAGTAGTGTTTTTAATATATGGATATTTATATTTTATATTATCATATTCTTGATTTGTGACATAATATTTTTCATTAATAAAGTTAGTATCTTTATAATTTATATCTGTACGATATTTTATAATACCAGCAGTAATTATTAGTATTGCAAGTAATGCAGCAGATAATTTAAATGTTAAGCTTCTTATAATAGTTAGCTTTTTTATTGATTTTAGATAACTATTAGAAGCAGGAAAGTTTTTATGCTTGATAAGTAATTTACTGATATTTGTATCTATAAGCCTAGTATTTTCTAAATTCGGTTCGTTTAATATGTTATCAACTGGAACAAAGATTACACGATAATCTTCAAAACTTATAGGCTCTAATAAAGATTTTAATTCTTCGTCTACTATAAGAATAATGCAAACTTCTTTGTTAAGATTATTTATATAGTTTTTAAATAATATAAAACAGTCATTAATTTCCTGCTCTATAATACCTTGAATATAGCTAGCTGTCTTATCAAATGGATATTCAAAATTTCTAATGGTAATTATGTTATCTTTATCTTTAATAATGAACTTTATACCGCTAGCTTGCGTGGCAAACGCACAAATTTGAAAATAATTTGCATATTTATTATTTTCTACATTTTGAACTATTTTATTGATAATAACTTGGAGTTCTAGTGTTAAGAAATACATTCCTTTAAAATTAAGCAATCTATTTTCTATTACGCATGAAACTATATCACTTAAAGGAGCTTTAAAAGGAGATGACATAATTAAAAGCGACCAAATCTCGCTTGGTTGAGAAGTAACATCATAAACAAAATGAGCTATAATATCTTCTTTTTCAAAATATCCTGCAATAAATTGCTCAATAGGATCTATCTTGACTATAGATTGCAATATTGGCAACTGAT
Source organism: Rickettsia endosymbiont of Diachasma alloeum (assembly GCA_020404485.1). Classification (GTDB taxonomy): domain Bacteria; phylum Pseudomonadota; class Alphaproteobacteria; order Rickettsiales; family Rickettsiaceae; genus Rickettsia. The sequence goes on from DYDT01000178.1 coordinate 3,391, forward strand.
CATGACGCATCTTGCATTCAGTATGATCAAGTAAAAAGTAAATATCGCTTTTAGGGAATTTACTAAAAAAACTTTTATACAGATTTAAGTCTGTCTGCTGCTCAGAAGGAATAAATAATTTATCTAATATTTTATCACCAAGAAAAGCACTAAGAAAAATGCCTTTATTGCCTAATAAAACTACAATATTTTTTTTCAATTTAAATAAGTCAAAAATATTTTTCATGAATATTTTTTATAAATTAAGTTTATTTTGATTATAATTCATTATATATAATTAATTTTTATACTTATCATAATACATATGTCTAAATTTACCACTGAAGAAATTAGAAGTAAATTCATATCTTACTTTAAAGCAAATAATCATACGCATGTAACTAGCAGTTCGCTCATTCCGCATAACGATCCGAGCCTTATGTTTGTTAATTCTGGTATGGTGCAGTTTAAAAACGTCTTTACTGGGCAAGAAAAAAGACCATACGACAAAGCAGTAACCAGCCAAAAATCCTTAAGAGCAGGAGGAAAACATAATGACCTTGAAAATGTTGGCTATACTGCAAGACATCATACATTTTTTGAGATGCTTGGTAATTTTTCTTTCGGTGATTATTTTAAAGAGCAGGCTATATATTACGCTTGGAATTTGCTAACAAAAGAGTTTGCACTACCAAAGGATAAGCTTTATGCAACAGTTTATCACACTGACGACGAAGCAGCTTCTTATTGGAAAAAAATAGCAGGGCTTTCGGATGACCGCATAATCAGAATTAAAACAAACGATAATTTTTGGTCAATGGGTGATACTGGTCCTTGCGGTCCTTGTTCAGAAATATTTTATGATCATGGTGAGCAAATATATGGTGGGTTACCTGGCACCAAAGATGAAGATGGTGACCGCTTTATTGAGATTTGGAATATGGTATTTATGCAATATGAACAGATTAATAAAGACACCAGAATAGAGTTACCAAAGAAGTCGATTGATACTGGCATGGGTCTCGAGCGTATGACGGCTGTTCTTCAACATGTTAATAATAATTATGACATAGATTTATTCCAAGAAATAATTAGTTTTACAGAAAATATATTAAAAGTGAAAGTAGAGGCAGAGGCAAAGTTCTCATACCGTGTTATTGCTGATCACCTAAGAGCTTGTAGCTTCTTGATAGCTGATGGGGTAGTGCCGTCAAATGAGGGGCGTGGTTACGTGCTACGCCGTATTATGAGAAGAGCTATGCGTCACGCTCATATGCTTGGGTCAAAAAAGCCTTTAATGTATAAATTACTACCGAAGCTTGTTGATTTAATGGGCAATGCTTATCCTGAGCTTAAAAGAGCTGAGAGCTTTATAAGTAGTATATTAGAGCAAGAAGAAATTAGATTTAAAACGACTTTAGAGCGGGGTTTAAAATTACTTTCCGAAGAAACAGAAAATCTAAATACAGGCGGTAGATTATCAGGTGAAGTAGCCTTTAAGTTGTATGACACATATGGGTTTCCTCTTGATTTGACAGAAGATATTTTAAAAAATCGTAATATCGCTGTTGATCATTCAGGATTTGAGCAGCAAATGCTAGAGCAAAAAGAGCGTGCTAGAAAATCCTGGCTTGGATCAGGTGAGTCTAAAACTGATCAGTTATGGTTTGATATTAAAGCAAGCTATGGTAGTACAGAGTTTTTAGGCTATAATCTTAATGAAGCTGATGGAAAAGTAATCGCTTTAATTAAAGATAATGCTTTAGTTAACGATATTAGTGAAATAGATACGCAGTTTCTCTTAATAGCTAACCAAACGCCTTTTTATGGTGAGTCAGGTGGTCAGATGGGCGATATCGGAGTAATTAAAACCCCAAATTGTGAGATAGAAGTAACAGATACTCTAAAATATCTTGGCTCTATAATAGTTCATAAATGTATTTTAAAAAAAGGTAAGGTTATTACAAATGAAAATGCTAATTTTGGCATTGATGTTAAATATAGACAAAATTTAAGAATCCACCATTCAGCAACGCACTTACTTCATGCAGTATTGCATCAGGTACTGGGCAAACATGTCACACAAAAAGGATCACTTGTTGCTACTTCTTATTTAAGATTTGATATTAGTCACCCTAAAGCTTTCACTTCTGAAGAAATTATTTTAATTGAAGATAAGGTAAATGAGATTATCAGAGATAACCACGAAGTAGATACTACGCTTATATCTACCGAAGATGCTGTAAAACAAGGAGCTATGGCATTATTTGGTGAGAAGTACGATTCTGAAGTTAGAGTAGTTAAGATGGGCGAAACTTCGCTTGAGTTATGCGGCGGTACCCATGTCAGACATACCGGTGATATTGGTTGTTTTAAAATTACCAGCGAATCGGCTATTGCAGCAGGTATTCGTAGAATTGAAGCCGTTTGCGGTGAGTTTGTAATTAAACTGATTAGGGAAAAAGAGGGATTACTTAAAAATATAGAAAATAGCCTAAAGACTAATAAAAATGAGCTTGTTAGTAAAGTTAACAATATTTTAGAGCGTAATAAAGAACTTGAAAAGGAGTTAGAAAAAACCTATTTAGCTAGTTTAGATTTGAGCGTAGAGCAGATTGAACAACAAGCTCAAAAGCTCAAGGAAATTAAATTGATTTATTGTCACATAGAAAATTTAGATAATAAAATTTTACGTCAAGCTGCTGAAAATTTGACTAAAAAAGCAGAAAATTTAGTAGTAGTATATGTTGGAAATAATAACTCTAAATTATCTATCACAGTAGCAATAAGTAAAGCTATAACAGATAAATTTAATGCAGGTCTAATCGCAAAAGAACTATCTTTATTCTTAGGCGGTAGCGGTGGAGGTGGGCAGCCTAGCATCGCCCAAGCTGGTGGAAATGACTTAAGCAAATTACCGAAAGTTAAAGAGAAAATACAAAGTTTGTTAGAAATATAACTTTTAATTAAAAAGATAATATTATTATTGTACTATTAGTAGAAAATGTATATAATGCCTTTTATATTAATTAGTAAACGATTATAAGTGTCTCCAAAGCCTAAACACGATGAAATTATAAGAAGTGCGTTTGAAAATCCTTTAGTTTCTA
>DYDT01000179.1 GCA_020404485.1 Rickettsia endosymbiont of Diachasma alloeum
ACATTGGTTACTATTTTGTATAATATTTCTACCCAATCAGCACGTTGGATAAGGCTTTTGCACTCAATATTTTGCCATCCGGAGATAACAAAATGAAAAATTGTCATGTAGTGAGGATATTTTTACATAATATTGCTTTAATTTATAAGGTTTTTTAAAAGTATATATTTTTATCAAAAAACTAATATGTTACATAAAAGCCACAAATATTATTATTGCCAAAATATGTTTAGAGAAATATATTAGATTAAAACTTGATTCAAATATGTATTTTTATGTTTAAAACTTTAACGCAAAATTTAACGAAGATTTTTGATCGGTTAGTAAGTTCAGGACTTCTAACTGAAGAGCAGATAGATGCTGCTTTGAGGGATATAAGAGTTGCTCTTTTAGAATCAGATGTTGCTCTACCCGTAATAAAAAATTTCGTAGCAGAAGTTAAACAAAAAGCCTTAGGGCAGGAAGTTATCAAATCTGTTTCGCCTGGGCAGATGATAATTAAAATTATTCATGAAGAGATGATAAATATTTTATCCTCTAGTGAAGATGAAATAAAACTAAATCTAAATGCAAAACAGCCGGTAAATCTTTTAATGGTGGGCTTGCAAGGTAGTGGTAAAACTACAGCAAGCGGTAAACTAGCATTACGTCTTAAAAACCAGAATAAAACAGTTTTATTAGTATCGCTTGACACTTATAGACCGGCAGCACAAGAGCAGTTAGAGATACTTGCAAATTCGGTAAAAATTAATGCACTGCCAATTATTAAAGGTGAGAAGCCTCTTGATATAGTTAAAAGAGCAATGGCTGAAGCTAAATTATCGGCATATGATGTGGTAATTTATGATACTGCCGGAAGAACGCAAATTGATCAAGAAATGATGAATGAGGCAATAGTGATTAAAAAGCTAGTAGAGCCAACCGAAACGTTGTTAGTAATCGATAGTATGACAGGGCAAGATGCAGTAGTTACAGCTAGTAGCTTTAATGAGCAGCTAAAAATTTCTGGGTTAATTTTGTCAAGAATTGATGGTGACTCTAAAGGCGGTGCAGCATTAAGCGTAAAATATATTACGCAAAGACCAATTAAGTTTTTAAGCAGTGGTGAGAAATTAACCGATTTAGAAGAATTTGATGCTAAGCGTATAGCATCTAGAATACTTGATATGGGAGATATTATTTCCTTTGTTGAAAAAGCAGCAAGTATAGTAGATAGAGAACAAGCAGAAAAAACAGCAGCTAAATTAAAAAAAGGTAAGTTTGATTTAAATGATTATCTCCAACAAATGAGAAGTATAAAAAAGATGGGTGGTTTTGGTAGTATACTTAGTATGCTTCCTGGTAGCGGTAAGATTATGGATCAAATAGATCAATCAAAGCTAAATAGTAAAATAATTGAGCATCAAGAAGCAATTATTTTATCTATGACCCTAAAAGAACGAAGAAATCCTGATATTATTAATGCTTCTCGCAGAAAACGTATAGCTTTAGGTGCCGGAACTACAGTACAGAAAGTAAATATTTTATTAAAACAATTCAAGCAAGTAAGTGATATGATGAAAAAAGCAAGCAACATGAACCCTAAAAACTTGCTTCGCAGTGGACTCGGAAAGTTGTTCTCTTAAAAACAAATTACTACTTTTAATTAAAAAAACAATATTATTATTGTGCTATTAGTAGAAAATGTATATAATGCCTTTTATATTAATTAGTAAACGATTATAAGTGTCTCCAAAGCCTAAACACGATGAAATTATAAGAAGTGCGTTTGAAAATCCTTTAGTTTCTA
>DYDT01000180.1 GCA_020404485.1 Rickettsia endosymbiont of Diachasma alloeum
AACATTAGATTGGAATAAGCTTGAGCTTAAATTCTAAGGCACTTCCAGTGCCTACCATCAACCTACCGGCTCTCAGCCGGTAGTGGTTGAGTCTTTTAATATAATTAATCTAGGCAAAACTTGCAGTAGCCAATGATACCAATTTTCAGAGCCAGGAGATGAAATTACTGCTAGCTTTCCTTTAAAATATAATGGATTTTCTTCGTTAATATCTCGTTTCTTATTTACTAAACGATGTTGATCACCTGTGCTTGTTTGAGTATCTTGCAGAATATAACCTTCTTTAGTTAAAACTCCACCTTCATTAATTACTACGCCGTTTGGTAACTCTAAAATAAACTGACTAGTATTTTTTTCTTCAAGTAATTTTTTGATTTTTATATTAGAAGATTCTAATGATTCGACTGCAATGAATTGATGGTTATTATTTATTGCATAAATATTGCTAGCATAGAAAAAATAAAAAACTATAAATATAAAATATTTTATAAAATTTAACATTTTTATTATTGTACTTTATTAATGACAGGGGGTTTAATTCCTCTTAAAAATTCTTCAGTGTTCAAGACTTTTTTACCCTCTTGTTGAAGTTTTTTTATCATTAATATGCCTTTTCCGCAAGCTATTTCTAAATTTTTGTTAATAATTGTTCCAGGAATAAAATTATGATCTTCATTTGAATATTCTGCCTCAAGAATTTTGATCATTTTATCATTATATTTGAAATATACTCCTGGCCATGGATTCATACCCCGAACCTTACAATTAATAGCATAGGCAGAATCTTGCCAATTAACTCTACCCTCTTCTTTATTTAATTTACGAGCGTAAGTAACACCCTCATTAGACTGAGGTTTCGGCACTATCTTATCAATATTTGCAAGCGTTTTAATTAACAGTTCTGCACCCAAATTAGCACATTTATCATGAAGCTCTTGCAGCGTGATTTTCTCAGGTAAGTCACAATCCTCTTTCATCAATATATCACCCGTATCAAGCCCTGCATCCATCTGCATAATACATACGCTGCTTGTTTTATCACCCTCTGTAATAGTACGCTGCAAAGGAGCTGCTCCTCTATGACGAGGTAAATCAGACGGATGAATATTAAGGCAACCATATTTCTTAGCATCTAAAATATTTTGCGGTATAATAAAACCATATGCAATAACAACTATTATATCAGCATCAATACTATTAATTAGATTTGTAGCTTCTTCATTTCGAAGCGTTGCAGGAGTGTATACAGGAATTTGAGCTTCATCAGCTAATTGATGTACAGGAGATTTAGTTTCACTAAGCCCCCTACCCTGAGCTTTAGGTGATTGCGTAAAAACAGCTGTTACTTGATGATTGGAAGTTATAAGTTTCGTAAGAGCAGGGACAGCAAACTCTGGTGTCCCCATAAAAATCAGACGTTTTGCATAACTTGCTTCTAAAGGTAATTTAGGCGTCAATCCGGTACTCGCATCCTCACGTACTAAAGTGTACGCTGCGGTGCTGTGTGCCGTGTTTCCTGCAAATTCCTCTTTATTAGCTGCGTTATTCAAGAAGTCTATTATCTTCACACTATATTTTTTTTGAGTTTCTTAAGCTTACGAAGAGCTATATCGCGTTTCATACTACTTAAATAATCGATCATTAGCTTTCCTTCTAAATGATCATACTCATGTTGAATTACTCTTGCAAGCCAATCATTAGCTTCAAGCTCTTGCAGCTTATTATGATAATCTAAATATCTGATTTTTATAGACTCCGATCTTGCTATCTCATAACGTTGCTGCGGTACTGAAATACATCCTTCGTTAGCTATAACAAGCTCTTTTGATTTTTCTATTATTTCAGGATTTACTATAAATAACGGATAGAAATCTTTTGGTCTCTTAATCGGATCATGATCTTTTATATCAATTACCATGATACGTTTTAGCACTCCAACCTGTATGGCAGCAAGCCCTCCACCATCTTCGTGATACATAGTTTCAACCATATCATCCATGAATTTTCGAATTTGGTCGTTGACCTCTGGAACGGCTTGAGATTTTTGTTTTAACCTTTCATCAGGTGCTGTAACGATAGGCAGTATTGACATATTTTTCTATCTAATATTTAGTTAATTATATCACAAAACCCCTAAAATGTAAAGAATGCAAACTAACATAAGCTTTGTAATGTATTTAAGTATAGTATACTCAAATGATTTGGAGAATTGGAATGTAAAACAAGGGGCGAGCACGCTATACTTAATAGGTGAGCATGCGAGTTCCCTGAAGTTTTGCAGAGCCAATTCTTCAAAGCAGAAGAGTATATAGTTGCATAATAAACTCACTTGCTTACAATAATTTATTGAGTTAATAATATTTATTAAAAAATAATGGCAAATATCAGATAACATGTAAATAAATAAGCTTACATGACAACTAAAGAGGAATACACTAATGCATTGGCGTGATATTGAAGAAATTGCCGAACATCTTGAAGATAATTACAGCGATGACTATAGCCAAAATATGAAACTAGCCGTACTAAAAGAAATGGTTACATCTTTAACGGATTTTGAAGATCATGAAGTAGAGGTTAAAGGGGAGACGCTGGAAGAAATTCTAGAAAAATGGAGAGAAATAAGGGAAGAGATGGAAGAAAACGAGTAATAATTATAGAATTTTTCAGGCAATTTATAAATTAACTTTATAAAAATATATTACAAATAACAGTAATATAGCGACTGCCTGGAAAAAAACATATTACTGTCTCATAGTCATAAGCTTTGAGCTAAATTTTTTATCGGCTCTGTCTCATCAATTGTGTAAATTTCGTGACCCATTAAATTCTGATGTGGCTATAGTTTTCCGGACAGTTAATAATAGACGATATTAACAGAAAGGATAAAAATGACAGATATCGTAATAACTTCGTATAGCATACATTATACGAAGTTATACGACACAGAT
>DYDT01000181.1 GCA_020404485.1 Rickettsia endosymbiont of Diachasma alloeum
AAGGAGCGGATTGATCTGTCATATATGAACCAAGTATTTTTGCCTCTATCATCATGAATTATCAAAAAAATTCAACCATTTAGTCCTTACATCTCTAAAAATTGTCATGTAGTAAGCATCTTTACGAGGAATGGAAGAAAATAACATTATCTCTAGCAGTTCATAATCGGAAAAATTTGCCGCTCCTGAAGTCACAAAGCGTTCTTTTACCCTTTTACGATGACCTATATAATGAGGCATTACTTATTCTTTTATAGCTATCTCGGGAACTATCTCAGGTTCGTCGTCAAAAAATTCCATTAGCTTATAGTTTAACATATGGAGGATAATTAAATTTTTTAGGGGATAATGTAAATATTTCAAAGCCGTCTTTAGTAACACCTATAGTATGTTCAAACTGTGCCGATAATGATTTATCACGTGTAGTAACTGTCCAGCCATCAAGGCTACTTAATATAGTATCATATCCGCCGGCATTTACCATTGGCTCAACAGTAAAAAACATACCTTCTTCTAGAACAAGTCCTGTTCCGCTGCGACCATAATTTAATATTGATGGTTCATCATGAAAAACACGACCAATCCCATGACCGGTATAATCTCTTACCACCGAATAATTATGCTTCTCAGCATAGCTTTGAATAGCATGCCCTATGTCACCGAGTCTTGCTCCTGGCTTCACTGCCTCGATTCCTTTCATCATTGCGTCATAAGTCACCTGAATAAGGCGTTTTGGTTTTATTGCTACATCGCCAACATAATACATACGGCTAGTATCACCATACCAACCATCTAAAATTACTGTAACATCAATATTTATAATATCACCATTTCGTAACGGCTTATCGTTTGGAATGCCGTGACAAACTACGTGATTTATCGAGGTGCAAATAGATTTTGGGAAACCTTTATAATTTAAAGGGGCAGGAATGGCATTATTTGAAATAATAAAATTATGACAAAGATCATTTAAACTATTTGTAGTAACGCCTGGCTTTACATGCGGCTCTATAAAATCAAGTGTTTCGGCGGCAAGCCTGCCAGCTGCCCGCATTTTCTCAAAATCTCTTTCAGAATGAATTTTTATGGTCATGTTATATTATATAATCTCTATAGAACTACATTATAACATAATTTTTTAAAAGGTGTAAATTCTTAGTTATCCTAATTTATTACACTTAAAAATTTTAAAATTGACTTTTTTTGCTTAATTCATTATGATGCTTAAAAGTTTCTAAGAGCTTAATTTATTAATTAAAAATTATAAGGGGATAAACTAATGATAAATGATATAACTAATAATACAAAAGTTGAAAAATTATACTTTCTTTTACAAGCTAATATTATAGATAATAATTTTTTGGAATTCAGAAAAACCATTGATAAATTACAAGAAGATAAACTTTGGAATCCAAATTATGATTATGGTAATGGATATAATTTAGTCCATGCAGCAGTTGAATATGCTCCAAAAGATACAAAATCTGATATATTAGAATTTTTATTACAAGATGGAGCAAATATTGATGCTTTATATAAAGGAAAAAATCCTTTATCTATAGCAAGATCTAATAACAAAATTAATCTAGTAACTCAACCACTACCGGCTGAGAGCCGGTAGGTTGATGGTAGGCACTGGAAGTGCCTTAGAATTTAAGCTCCGTAATAACTTCGTATAGCATACATTATACGAAGTTATACGATTGATTACC
>DYDT01000182.1 GCA_020404485.1 Rickettsia endosymbiont of Diachasma alloeum
GCATAACTTCGTATAGCATACATTATACGAAGTTATACGACGTGAGAGTATGAATCTGAAAAAGCAAGGATTTCAGAAATTAATTGTTAACGGGGAAACTTGTGAAATAGATGATTTGCCAAAACTTGATAAAAATAAAAAACATAATATTGAAGTAATTGTTGATAGGATAGTTTTAGATGAGAATTTAGGCAATAGGCTAGCCGATAGTTTAGAGAGCTCATTAAATCTTGCTGATGGTATCACTTATTTAGAAATCGTAGAATTACCAACTGTAGCTAATACTGAATACGAAAAAAATCAGCGTATAACTTTTTCCGAAAAATATTCTTGTCCAGTATCAGGATTTCAGCTTACAGAAATTGAACCAAGAATATTTTCCTTTAATAGTCCTTTTGGTGCATGTCCTAAATGTGAGGGAATTGGTAAAGAGTTTTTCTTCGATCGTGATTTAATCGTACCAGATCACAGAATATCCATTAAAGATGGTGCAATAGTGCCGTGGGGTAGCACGTCCTCAAAATTTATTTTAGAAACATTAAAAGCACTTGCTGAGCATTATAAATTTTCTATAGAGTCACCTTTTTCAGCTTTATCTGATAATATTAAAACAATTTTGTTTGAAGGTTCCGGAGAAGAAGCGATAAGATTTGAGTTTCATGATGGTTCTAAAACACAAGTAATTCATCAGCCATTTGCCGGAATAATACCGAGTTTGCAAGAAAAAAATCGTACCATAGAGTCGGTTTTAATCAAGGAGGAGCTCGCTAAATTTAAGTCCGAGCATAAATGTACGGCTTGTAATGGCTATAGGCTAAAAGATGAAGCTTTATGTGTAAAAATAGTAAATATTCATATAGGTGAAGTGGCAGGTATGAGTATTGCAACACTGCAACAATGGTTTTCTCACCTAGAACAAAAATTAAATAAAAAACAGCTATTTATTGCTGAACGTATCCTTAAAGAAATTAATGAAAGACTAAAATTTTTGATGAATGTTGGGCTTGATTACCTAACATTGTCAAGAGAGTCTGGTACTTTATCAGGAGGTGAAAGTCAGCGTATTCGTCTTGCTTCGCAAATAGGTTCAGGTCTTAGTGGTGTTTTATACGTACTTGATGAGCCATCCATTGGCTTGCATCAACGTGATAACACTAGATTAATTGAAACGCTAAAAAGGTTAAGAGATCTTGGTAATACTGTTTTAGTGGTAGAACATGACGAAGAAACAATGTATGAGGCTGATCATATCATTGATATAGGTCCAGGTGCAGGTATTCACGGCGGTCGTGTTATTGCTGAAGGTAATGCCGAAGAAATAAAGCATTTTGAAGAAAGTATTACAGGAAGATATTTAAGCGGTCGTCAAACAATTAAAGTGCCAACGCAAACACGAACAGGGCATGATAATAGAGCAATAGAACTTATTGGAGCTGTTTCTAATAATTTAGATAATGTCGATATAAAAATCCCGCTCGGTACATTCACTGCTATAACAGGGGTATCAGGAAGCGGAAAATCAAGCTTAATGATTCATACTTTATATAAAGCCGCTTTAAAACATTTAGAACCTACAGCAAAAGTATTTCCAGGAAAATACCAAAAATTAAAAGGGCTTGAATATATAGATAAAATTATTGATATTAATCAGTCGCCAATCGGCAGAACTCCACGTTCTAATCCTGCGACTTATACAGGTGCGTTTACTCATATTAGGGACTGGTTTGTAGAACTGCCGGAATCAAAAGCCAGAGGTTATAAAGTCGGTAGGTTTTCATTCAACGTTAAGGGTGGTAGATGTGAGGCATGTCAAGGTGACGGGCTAATTAAGATAGAAATGCATTTCTTACCTGATGTATATGTAAAATGCGACATTTGTAATGGTCATAGATATAATAGAGAAACTTTAGAAATAAAATATAAAGGTAAATCTATTGCTGATATATTAATGATGACTGTTGAAGATGCAATGCAGTTCTTTGAAAAAATCCCGTTAATTTACGAAAAGCTTATTACCTTAAATGAAGTAGGGCTCGGCTATATTAAAATTGGTCAATCGGCAACTACTCTTTCAGGAGGGGAGGCACAGCGTGTTAAACTTGCTAAAGAGTTATCAAGACGCTCAACCGGTAAAACTCTTTATATACTAGATGAGCCGACTACAGGATTGCACATTGACGATATCAATAAATTGCTAAAAGTGCTACATAAGCTTGTTGATATGGGAAATACTGTTTTAGTTATTGAGCATAATTTAGATGTTATAAAAACAGCTGATTATATTATCGATGTTGGTCCTGAGGGTGGTGATAAAGGTGGTAAGATAGTAGTGCACGGCACCCCTGCCGATATTGCTGCTTGCCCTGAAAGCCATACCGGTAGGTATCTAAAGCAGTATTTGAAATGATATAGTTTGTTAGATGCGTAGTATTGATGCGGCAATTTTAGGAATTTGGTACTATATTTATTAGGATTATTTTAATATTTTATCAATCTGTTTTAGAGGAATTAGAGAAGTATTTAAAAATTTTGATGTGGCTATAGTTTTCCGGACAGTTAATAATAGACGATATTAACAGAAAGGATAAAAATGACAGATATAAAACCAAAGGTATATCCAGCTGAATTTAAAGAATCAGCGATTA
>DYDT01000183.1 GCA_020404485.1 Rickettsia endosymbiont of Diachasma alloeum
AAGTATACCACTCTTCTTAAGCTCATTTGATACTCTTAGCTGACCATATGCTGGATATTCTATTGCCATATCCATTACTGCCTTCTCTATCGCTGGATCAACTCTATTCGCTATTATTTGTATTAGTTGACATTTGATCTTACATTTAATAAAAATAAAGTATTCGTAATAACTTCGTATAGCATACATTATACGAAGTTATACGAGGGAAGCATTTTTGGGGAAGAGGTTATTTTAGTACAACAAGTGGTCATATTACAGATGAAGTAATTAATGAGTATATAAATAATATACAGAAGCTCATAAACCAATTGCTATTTCTAACATTAGATTGGAATAAGCTTGAGCTTAAATTCTAAGGCACTGCCAGTGCCTACCATCAACCTACCGGCTCTCAGCCGGTAGTGGTTGAGTATTTTCATTTTGTAATCTATGGATCTCATATTGATTATTTGCAAGCACATTTAATAGATTATCAAGCCTATACTCTACTTGTTGCATTAAGCTCATTAATATTTCATTATTCATTTTTTAAGCTAACTCTATCAATGGATAAATTATTATAATAATAGATAACATTACAACAGACATAAATATTAACTGTTTTTTGTGTCTATAATTTACTAAGGCTTTATTTTTATTTCTACTTAATAATTTTTCTTGTTCATTATTTTTTTTAGTTTCTAACTGCTCAGCATTACGATCTCTTATGTTAAGGTAATCTAAGTATAATTTTAGATAACCTTTTACATATACTTCACCTGGTAAAATATCTAATTTCCCTTCTTCTAAAGCTATTAAATATTTTTTTCTAATTTTTAAATCTAGAGATACTTGGTTTAAGGTTTTACCCAGATCTAATCTGGTCTGCTTAAGCATTGATGACATAATTATTCAAGTTTTTGTAAAAATATTTCAAATTTTTTATTTACTAAAATTATTACATTTAAGTCTATAATTTCCTGAGATTTAATTTCTTTAATAAAATCAAGAAAATTCTTAACTAAACTGTTATTATTATCAATCCATAAATCTAAATCAATAGTTGTTTGAGATTTATTAATAATTTTTATTAATAATCTACGCTGTTTGTCATATAAGTCATCTTTTAAGGATTGCAGACCCAAACGACGCCAATATGAATCGTTTAATTGTCTATCACAAGTTTTACGTAACCAGTCTAAACTAAACATATTATCGATAGTAAAATAGGCTTTTGCCATTTCTTCATCATTACCTGATATTTGTTTCGTTACGTGTATTATATCAAATACCGAGATCAAACTATCAAAGGTAAGAATATCTTTAGCAAATGATTTGTCTATTCCATTACTTACATAATAATTTAACTTTTCTTCAAACTTTATTTTTGCTTCTCTGGCTAGTAAATTACTTACTATTTCTCTTAAATTCTGTGCAGGTTTTTTAAACTCTTCTATGGTTTTACTGATATTAATTGGATGTTTTAAATTCTTGATAAACCAAGAAATACCCCGACGCATTAATTTTGTTATCTCAGTAAACATATCAATCTTAATGTTATAATCGATATTAGCAGCTAAATTACTTACCTTTTCCCATATATTATCAAGTTCAAAAATTTCACAAATGATAGTATATGACCTTATTATGTCGCAAAGAGGAGCACCAGTTTCACGTTTTGTTATGCTAATAAGTGGTCCACCAAGCTGATTAACTATTTTATTTATTACAACAGTTTTAATAATTTCATGCTTAAGAGGATGAGATAAAATTTCTTCATAAAACTTCTCTTGCATTATTTTAGGAAAATAATTTACAAGATAAGAATCAAAATATTTATCATGAGAAAAGGTTGAATTACGTAATTCATGAGAAGCCGATCTTTTACTATATGAAAGTAATAAGCAAAGTTCAGGACGGGTTAATACTTCTCCGTTTATGGCTCTTCTATTTAATTCTTCGGAAGTTGGTAAAAATTCATTTTCACGTACTAATATTTTCTCTTCTTCTAAAATATCAATAAACTGGCTGAATATACTGACTGTTAAAGTAGGCGATAACTGCATAATCGTTATTGCTTCGGTTTGCTTATAATTATCCTCTAAAACCAATTCTTCAACTTGCTTTGTCATATCAATTAACAGCTTGTTACGCTGTTCTAAAGTCACCTTACCGGAAGCAACAGAATTACTAAAAGCAACTTTAATATTTACTTCATGGTCAGAACAATCAACACCTGCTGAATTATCAATAAAATCGGTATTGATGCATCCACCTTTTTTGGCATACTCAACTCTGCCTCGTTGTGATACACCGACATTACCACCTTCTGCAACAACCTTTGCTCTAATTTCTGCACCATTACATCTTAAATTATCGTTCGCTTTATCGCCGATCTCTAGATGATTCTCTGTTTTTGCTTTAATGTAAGTGCCTATACCGCCATTCCATAGCAAATCAACTTCAGCTTTTAAAACAGCTTTAATTAGCTCTTCAGGTGATATTTCACTATCATTTACATCAAGTAATTTTTTAATTTCCGGTGATAATTTTACCGACTTGCTACTACGCTCAAATATCCCACCGCCTTTGGAAATGAGTTTATTATCATAATCAGACCAGTTAGAACCTTTTAAATTAAATAGACGTAAACGCTCATTAAAGCTTGTTAAAGGATCAGGGCTTGGGTCAATAAATATGTGCTTATGGTTAAAAGCAGCAACTAGCTTAATAGCTTTCGAGCGAAGCATTCCATTACCGAATACGTCACCCGACATATCGCCTATCCCTGTTACAGTAATAGGGTCTTTCTGTACGTCTATACCTAAAGTTTTGAAATGATTAGTTACAGAAATCCAAGCACCTTTAGAGGTAATAGCCATTTTCTTATGGTCATAACCAGCAGAACCACCTGAAGCAAAAGCATCATCAAGCCAATAATTATATTCTCTGGAAACACTATTAGCATGATCTGAAAATGAAGCTGTTCCTTTATCAGCAGCAACTACTAAATATGGATCTTCCTTATCGTAAATAATAATATCTTGAGGGTGTACTACCTTACCATCAATTATATTATCGGTAATATCTAATAACCCTCTCAGGAAATTTTTATAACACTCAACGACCTTTTCCATATATTCATTACGACTCATTCCCTCATCAGTAAAATGAAGATAAAAGCCACCTTTAGAGCCGACAGGTACTATAACAGAATTTTTAGTCATTTGTGCTTTCATAAGCCCAAGCACTTCATATCTATAATCTTCTGCTCTATCTGACCATCTCAGTCCCCCACGTGACACAGGACCACCTCTTAAATGCACCCCTTCAAAACTTCTTGAATAAACAAATATTTCGGCAAATGGAATAGGCTGAGGTAAGTGCGGTACTTTTGAGGAGTCAAATTTAAATGAGAAATAATGTTTGTTAGGTTGATAGTAATTTGTTCTAGTAACAGCTTCAAAAATACCAAGCATACTACGAAGTACTTTATCCTCACTACTTACATCAACTTTTAATAAATAATCATTTAATTGTTTTTTGATATCTTTGAAGTCGTGATCAAGATGTTTAGGATTAAATTTTATATCAAATAGATTTACTAATTTTTTTGTATATTCAGGATGTTTAAGAAGCGTTAATTGTACATAACCCTTACCATAGCTAAAGCCTGTTTGATGTAAATATCTTGTTAGAGCTTTGACTAGTTTAACTTGCTTCCAGTTAAAACCGGCAAGTACTATTAATTTACTTAAAGAGTCATTAGCAAGCATGCCAAGAACCATTTTGTCTAATGCTTCTTCAACATTTATTTTTAGCTTTTGAATGTTATCTTTTACTGGCACTACGGAAGTTAAAATAAAATTATATATCCAGCTTTCTTTAATCTCACCGACTTCTTTAATTACAAAGCTCTGTTCATCGATTGCACTAAATCCTAAATTTTCTATTGGTGGTAATATATTAGTTAGAGCAAGACTAACTTCCGGACTATATATTTTTAGATAAAATTCTGATTCACCTGTAGCAATCAAATTAAATATGCGTCTTTGATTCCTGCTTGCTTCAGTTAAATATTCAATATCTGTTAAAGCTATTTCAGGAGAGAATTTTTGCCTATAATCAGTAGGAAAAATATTATCAAATAGTTTAAAATTAATCCCTGCTTGATATTCACCGAATTTTTTAGAAAGCTTCAAGTAAAAATCTTCACTCCAACATCTAGAAATACGATCTAAATCTTGTTGGATTTTTTCTGCTTCAAAATTTATTTTATGTTTATCTTGTGCTTCAAGGGTAACAAAAAGATAAGAAAAACTACCTGCTACCTCGGTAATATAGTTAGATAGAATTTTACTGCCGAATTTCTCCGCTAAATAACAATCTATCAGGTTATGTATCTCAGAAGTTAGACGCTCTCTAGGTAAGAAAATTATAATGTTTAAGAAAGAACTCGACCAATCATATTGAATGAATAATTTAAGCTTCTTACTCATCATACTAGAAAGCATATGCAAACACATGCAATATAAATCACCTTGATCAATTTGAATTAAAGCCTCACGAGGTAAGGACTCCATCAAAATTTTTAACTTATCAGCATTATAACCAGATAATGCAAAACCAGCTTTCCCTATCACAAAGTTAAATTTCTGTCTAAGAATCGGGATATTACTTATTGAATGGTAATACATACTTGAGTTATATATACCAAAAATTATACTTCCTGAAATATACTCACCAGAAGAGTTAAATTTCTTTACTAAAATATAATCAATTAAATTATCTGTATGAATAAGCGAGGCACTATTTATCTTACCAAGTATTATTAGCTGGTTTTGATATAATGGGCTAGCTGAACATTTTACAATATCTTCAATCTCATCTTTTAATTCTTGCCATATTTTTGTTGTCCCAATCTTGTTACTTAATTTTGTAGAATTTACTTCAAAATCAATAGTACCTAATAAAATTAAATTATCATTTTGTAACCAATTTAAAAATTCTTTAGCCTCTATAGAATTCAGTTTCTCATTATCGATTATATTTTTAGATAAATCTTGGAGCTTTGCCTGCATATTTGGTAAGGCATTATGGCTTTCCTCAAGCTCATCTAGCCTATCATTTATAGCTTTTGTTAGTAAATTAGCTGCACTATCATCAAAATTTCCGAGGATTGTTAAATGTAATATAGATTCTGATTTTTCTTCTGCTGCTGAATTTTCTAGTATTTTTTCTAGGTTGCCTTTACTATCACGAGTACATTTTATTACCGGATGCAGTAAAAATTTAGTTTGCAGTGCCTTATTCTTAAGAAGACATACGATAAAATCAACAATATGTGCTTTATTATCAAGCAATATTAGCACATTTATTGCTGGATCGTTTTCAATAACAGTATTTGTTATTGATATTTTTCTTTCGCCTTTTTCTCGATACTTAAAAAAGTTAAAAGCTTCATTGGCAAAATCAAAAAATAATTTTTGCTTATTCTCAAAATCATAATCAATAGGAATATAACTTAGAAATTTTTCAATAAATTCCACATATAAAGAATTTGGCTCATGTTTTTTGCTAAGCTCTAAAATTTTAGTTTTATAATTTGGTATTTGACAGTTTAACCGACCGGAATCTAAAAGAGGTGTTTTTGGTGTCATGATTTTCTCCTCAAGTAAATATAGCTTATTTAATTTGTTATTATATTATATATTATTTAATAAACAATACTCTTCTGCTTTAAAGCTTTATAGAAGAGTTATTAGGGTACTCAGTGTCACCCCATAGACAAGTCACGGGGTGACATTGTTTTATATTAGGATTATAAAAAAATGGAAACGATATTTGCACAAAGCTCTAGCTTTGGTAAAGCAGGAGTAGCAGTTTTTAGGGTTTCTGGGGCTAAAAGTTTAGAGATTTTAAAGGTACTAACTGGTAAATCTAATTTTAAACCACGCTTTATGTATTACCAAAAACTTGCTTCTCCAGAAAGCAATGAATTAATTGATAATGCTATGGTTGTTTATTTCAAAGCACCTAATAGCTTTACCGGTGAAGATGTGGTAGAAATTCATACTCACGGTAGTAAAGCAATCTCTATAATGCTGATGAATGCTTTACTAAATATACCAGGCGTTCGTTTAGCAGAAGCAGGGGAATTTACCACAAGAGCTTTTCTAAATAATAAATTTGATTTAACTGCAGCAGAGGGTATTGCCGATTTAATTAATGCTGAAACAATTATGCAACATAAACAGGCAATTAGGCAAGCAGGGGGAGCACTTGAAGAGCTATATAACAGCTGGCGAAGTCAGTTGCTGCGGATTATATCTTTACTCGAGGCATATATAGATTTTCCTGACGAAGATATACCGGAAAGCGTATTAAAAGATGTTACAAATACTCATAAAACACTTATAAACACAATATCCGAATATCTTAATGATAAGAGAAAAGGGGAGTTGCTCCGAAGTGGGTTAAAGCTTGCAATTATAGGACCACCGAATGCTGGCAAGTCTAGCCTGCTTAACTTTCTGATGCGAAGAAATGTTGCAATTGTCTCAAATATAGCAGGTACTACTAGAGATATAATAGAAGGGCATTTAGATATAGGCGGCTACCCTATTATCTTACAAGATACAGCAGGTATAAGAGGCGAAAGCAATGATGTTATAGAACAAGAGGGAATTAAACGAGCAATAGATTCAGCAAAAAAAGCTGATATTAAAATTGTGATGTTTGATGCTGAGACTTTAGACTCTACAGCTAATAAAGATATAACAGGTTTGATTGATGAGAATACTATTGTAGTAATAAACAAAATTGATCTTATAGAAGAGAATAAAATATTTTCACTGGAAGAAAAATATAAAATACTAAAAGTTTCAATTAAAAATAATATAGCTTTATCGAGTATATTAAAAAACATTGAAGAAATTGCTGAAAATATAGCAGGCTTTACTGAAACGCCTTATATAACAAATGAACGCCACCGCCATTATCTCAAACAAGCCCTCACTTATCTAAAAGATTTTAACCTCGATAATGATTTAGTCCTAGCAACAGAAGACATCAGAATGGCAATGCGTAGTATTGGAGCTATAACCGGTGTGATTGGCGTTGAAGAAATACTCGGTGAGATATTTAGGAATTTCTGCATAGGGAAGTGAGAAATCCGCATCATTGCAAGAAAGCATTGCCTGCGTAGACCAGTTCTATTTTTGTCACCTCGTGATTTATTCACAGAGTGACAAGAGTAAAACTAACTCTCACAAGCAACAACACCATAAAATGACAATTTGGCTATATTAAAAAAACTACTTGCTTTTCCTCTCAATAGTTAGTAATAGATTTTTACCACTCACAATATATTAAAATTAGATAAAATTATGAAAAAGAAATTAACCAAGGAAGAAGTTAATAGATTAAAAAGTAACATGGAAGCACAAAGAAAAGCAGAATATTTAAGAGAGAAAAAAGAAGCAAATATTATCAAGGAAGAATCGGTAAGTTTAGAAGATACATATGGTCGTGAATTAGTAGTAACTATGTTAAGTATAATAAATAAGTATATGCCACCTTATACTAAGACTTTCAAAGAAGGTGAGAAGCGTCAACATTATATAGAGGCAGGTCATAAATTACTTAAGAATGGTGATCATCAAACAGCAATGTTTGCCTATAAGAAAGCTTTAGAGAGCGGGCGTATAAAGTATGAGGATGGAAAAACACATTTTGATCTCAATTTTGATGTTGAACCATTTTTAGCTATAGGAAGTGTTTTTGAAATTGAAGAGCAATATGATAAAGCAATGGCATTCTATAATGAAGCTATAAAACAAAAAAATAATTTTTGAATTTCGGAAAGTACAACAGTTATGTTTGAAAATCAACTTAATTATTACAATAAATCTCTCGCAAAAGCTTATTTTTACAAAGCTCTATTACTAAAAAAACTGGGGGAAATTAATGAAGCTTTTCAAAATCTTGATGAAGCCATAAAATATAATAAGTTTTTATGTGTAGTTTACTGGGAAAAAGCGAATTTTTTTAAAGAAGCAAAACAGTTTGATAAAGCAATAATAGTTTATGATGAATTAATGATTCATAAAGGAGATATGTATGATAGCGGTAAAGTCGTCACTGAAACTTATTATTATAAAGCACATCTTTTAAAAATGATGGGTAAAAATGAAGAAGCTATTGTAAACCTTGATAAATTTATTGCTTCTAATCAGGAATATTTTAATCCAAATAAAATTAGTTTACAAGACGCTTATCAGGAAAAAGCAGAGACTTTAGCCAATTTAAATAAAACGGACGAGGCTAATTACTGTAAAGGTCTTGCTTTATATCATTCAGAAGAAACAAATGATCATAAGGAATCTATAGCTTTTTTTGATGAAGCTTTAAAAGATGCTCTAAGGAAGCTAACAATATCACCTTATATTATTTTTATAAAGGTTGTTCTTTAGTTAAATTACAACAAGAATTTGAAGCAAATGAATGTTTTGTAAATGCTTATAATAATAGTAAGCATCACAATATACAAATATTTTTACAAGCATTTACACAGTTTAAACGCCAGTTTAGGATAAGAGAAGTATTTATGTGGCTAAAACATCAAGTTTAGTATGAGATTTAGTGATAGCATAAGAAGTAACACAAGCTAGAATATGCACCAAGAAATTAACCATACAGAAGCTCATAAACCACGTAATAACTTCGTATAGCATACA
>DYDT01000184.1 GCA_020404485.1 Rickettsia endosymbiont of Diachasma alloeum
ATAGCATACATTATACGAAGTTATACGAACATTGTTGCGTGGATTGAAAAATGTCCTATATGTCATTTCTGCGAAAGCAGGAATCCAGGAAAAAAAAAAAAAGCATAAATACAGCAAATTTTTAAAATTAAAAGCGTAGGTTATTTCGCTTTATACTAGATTCCTGCTTTCGCAGGAATGACATCGAAACCACGCAATAATGCCACCACGGGATAACAATATTACTAGGTAAAATATTTACGTTCTGTAACTACTTCAGTCTTTTCAGCATTATTGTCTTCGTTCCAAGCTCTTTTTTTACCATTCTCCCGTTTTTCAGGTTCTTGATGTTCTTTAGGGCTGTTTTTTGGTTTTGGACTTGCTGAAGATTTATCTTTATCAGCATTCTTAATAGTTAGTTTTGCTTTACCTTTATTATCGAACCCGATAAGCTTAACTTTTACTATATCACCTTGCTTTAAAACGCTGCCGACTGATTCGATTCTTTCTTCGGCAATTTCGCTAATATGAACAAAACCATCTTTATTGCCTAAATAATTAATAAAAGCACCAGAATCTAATATTTTCATCACGGTACCATTAAATAATTCACCTATTTCAGGTTCAATAGCAATAGCTTTAACTTTGTCTAAAGCAACTTTTAGCTTGTCTTTATCTGAAGCATAAATAGAAACTGTGCCATCATCGCTTATATCAATTTTAGCACCGCTAGTTTCACAAATTTCCTTTATTACTTTGCCACCAGGACCGATAATATCTCTGATTTTATCCTTATCAACTTTTAAAGTAGTGGTAGATGGAGCGTTTTTGCTCATCTCATTATTTGGTTTACTAATAACTTTATTCATTTGCTCAAGTATATGCAAACGTCCTGCTCGTGCTTGTTCTAAAGCTATTTTCATTATATCGAAATTTACACCAGATATTTTAATATCCATTTGTAAAGCTGTGATACCTTCGCTAGTACCTGCAACTTTAAAGTCCATATCGCCGAAATAATCTTCATCACCAAGAATATCAGATAATACCGCAAATTTTTCTTTTGCCTTAACAAGTCCCATAGCAATACCTGCTACTGGTGCTTTTATTGGAACACCAGCATACATTAAAGCAAGTGAGCTACCACAAACTGTTGCCATTGAAGAAGATCCATTAGATTCGGTAGTTTCTGCAACTACTCTAATAGAATAAGGGAACTGTGTTTTAGTAGGTAATACTGGATTTACTGCACGCCAAGCGAGTTTACCATGTCCAACTTCACGTCTTCCTGGAGCTTTCATCGGCATTGCTTCATTAACAGAGTAAGGCGGGAAGATATAATTAAGCATAAAGCGTTCTTTATATTCACCCTCAAGGCTATCGATTATTTGTTCATCTAAGCTAGTTCCAAAAGTACTACTTACTAAGCTCTGTGTTTCGCCTCTAGTAAATAAAGCTGAGCCGTGAGCACAAGGCAATAATCCAACTTCACAAGTAATTTGTCTTATATCTGTTGTAGTACGTCCATCGATACGTCTATTTTTTTGTAAAATATTACCACGTAATATATCGGATTCAACAGATTTTAAAGCTGATTCGATTTGGTAATTATTATATTTCTTATTTTCTATATCATCTGCAAAATGCTTAAGTACTTTTTCAGGTATTAGCTCTAAATTAGTACTACGTTCTTGCTTAGACTTCATCGCAAAAGTCTGCTCAATTTCTTTTGCAAATAATTTTTTGATTTCATTCTTTAAGTCAGTAGGGTATAAATCTTGCATTTCAAGCTTTGGTTTTTTAGCTTCAGCTGCAAGTTCTTTAATAATATTTACTACCGGTTGGAAACTGTCAAAGCCAAATTTTACAGCAGCAAGCATTTGCTCTTCAGAAAGTAAATGTGCTTCTGATTCAACCATCATTACAGAGTCATTTGTTCCAGCAACAACTAAATCAAGCTGGCTTGTCTTTAATAAGTCAAGTGTTGGGTTTAAAACAAATTCCCCGTTTATTAACCCTATTTTACTTGCAGCAACTATTTCTAGATAAGGTGCAGGTGAAAGGCTAAGTGCAGCAGAAGCACCAATAATAGCAAGTATGTCAACTGGTGTTTTAGGGTCATATGAAAGAACAGTACATGTAACAAATGTTTCATTAACAAAAGCATGGTGGAACAATGGTCTGATCGGTCTATCTATCAAACGTGATACTAAAACCTCTCGATCTGATGCTTTGCCCTCACGCTTAAAAAAGCCACTTGGTATTTTACCAGCAGCATATGCCATTTCTCTATAATTAATTGTTAGAGGGAAGAAGCCAATACCTTCTTTTGCTTTGGCAGCAGTGACTGCTGTACATAGTAAGACAGAGTTACCCATTTTAACAGTAACTGCTCCATCAGCTTGGCGAGCTATCTTGCCGGTACTAAGTTCAAGAGTCTTCCCGCCCCATTCAACTGTTTTAATTATTTCATTAAACATCTATATATATCTCTTAATTTTTATTTTAGTGTTTTGCATCATTGCGAGGAGAAACTGTAAGTTTCGACGCAGCAATCTTAGGAATCTTGTGCTTTTTCATGAGATTGCCACGCTCATTTCATTCGCTCGCAATGACGATTTGGTATCCATGCAGGGATGACATAAATTCACATAAGTAATTGCTCTTCGCAATAATGATTATGTAATTATTTTATCTTTCTAATACCGAGCTTACTTATTAAATCTAAATATTCGCTCACATTTTTTTTCTTTATATAATTAAATAATCTACGGCGGCGTCCGACTAAGATTAATAATCCTCTTCTTGAGGTATGATCTTTATGGTTAGATTTAAAATGCTCAGTTAAGTTGTTGATCCGCTCAGTTAAAATAGCACATTGTACTGCACTTGAGCCTGTATCATTATCATTTATAGCATAATTTTTAATTAATTCTTGTTTACGTTCTTGTGTAATCGACATCGATCATTTCTCCTTAGTTATTGCGTTAAATTAAATACTCGTAAAGAATTAAAGCAATTCTTGCTTATACTACCAATTGCAAGCAGAACGCCCTTATAGCGAACCCATATAAAATCTGCGTTTTTATCATGATCAAATAGGCATTTTTGACCATATTTAATTTTTTGTGCTTGCTCGTCGTTAGCATCAAGAACCAGGATGTCGTCCAGTATTGCTTCTATCTTTATATTTTTTTCCTCTAGGGAAGTTTTGGTAATCTCAGTAGGGGAATCAATTCGGATAGAATTTTCTTCTTTAAATATCCCAACTTGAGTACGGCGTAATTCTATCACAAATCCTAAACTTTGCAAGGACAATGCCAAATCTTCTGCTAAAGTCCTTATATAAGCACCTTTTGAGCATTCAGCATAGTAAGTAGCGGTAGTATTTTTTTCGTCGTAATTAAGACATTTTAGATCATAAATTGTTATATTACGTGGTTTTAGCTCTACTTCTTTACCATCTCGTGCTAATTTGTACGCTCGTACTCCATTAACTTTAAGAGCAGAGAAAACAGGGGGGATTTGTGTTATAGTACCAATAAATTTAGAGCATATAGCATATGCACTTTCTTTCGATGGTATATAATCTGTTGTAGCTATTACTTTGCCGGCATAGTCACCACTATCGGTTTTTTTGCCAAATTTTACAGTAAAAATATAGATTTTTTTAGCGTCAATTAACATTTGCACTAATTTTGTAGCTTCACCTACAGCAAGAGGCAGTACACCTTCAGCTTCAACGTCTAAAGTGCCGCTATGTCCTATCTTAACTTTACCAAGTACTTTTTTTATTATGCTAACAAGTTTAGCCGAGCTTATCCCTTTAGGTTTATAAACATTTAACCAGTAACTATTCATACATTATTTTTTTGAAATGAAGAATTGATAAACGAGAGAATCAACTTAGAAAAAGGCAAGAAGTCTAAAGACCTCGGAGCGGCAGCAGTTACTTAATACGTGAGCACCGCAGAACTTATTAAGACGACATAGCCAATTTTTCAAGTTGATCAAGTATATACTTGACGTAGGTTTAAAAAATCTCTAATATACAATTCTAGCCAATTAGGTTAGACCAAAATCAATGACAATTAACCAAAATAATTTAAACCATTCTTCTACAAATCATAATTTAGATAATTCCCCCCATAAAATCAACAAGTTAATAAATAAATTTTCAGACTATATTTGGCCAATAAAGCACCAAGAGCTTTCTAAATTTTTATTCATTACTTTACTAATGTTTTGTATTTTATTTATTCAAAATTTAATCAGAGCTTTAAAAGATAGTATAGTTACTACGATGATTGGAGCAGAAACAATTTCCTTTCTAAAGTTTTGGGGAGTTATGCCTTGTGCTTTTTTAATGACGGCTATTTATGTGAAGCTTGTCAATAGAATGAAAGCAGAAAATATATTTTATCTGATTATTTCAATATTTTTAGCATTTTTTGCCCTTTTTGCTTATGTTATTTTCCCAAAGCATGAGATATTACATTTAAGTCCAATTACTGCTCAAAATTTAATTGCAAGCCTGCCTAATTTAAAATGGTTTATTTTGCTTTTGTCGAAATGGAGTTTTTCTCTATTTTATATAATAGCTGAATTATGGCCGAATGTAGCTTTTGCACTGCTTTTTTGGCAGTTTGTAAATAATATAACTACTGTTGAAGAATCGAAAAGGTTTTATCCTTTATTTGGATTACTTAGCCAAACAGGGATTTATTTAGCAGGACAGTTTTTAGAAAATTTAAGTCACATTAATGAGTATGTAGCTGCTAAGTTTTCCTTGCAGGCATCTTTTCATACTCTTTCCGTACAGATTATATTAACCATAGTATTAATTCTAGGAATAGTAGGTATTAAAACGTTTTGGCTACTAAATCATAAAGTGCTAGATAAAGAGCATATGGCATTGTTGCGTTTTAAGGCAAAGAAAAAAAACATGACAATTGCCGAAAGCTTTCAGATGATCCTTTCTTCAAGACATATTAGATTAATTGCAACTTTACTTATTTGTTATGGTATTGCTATAAATTTAGTGGAAGGACCTTGGAAAGCAGCAGCCACTAAAATATACAAAACCCCGACTGAATATGCTGCATTTATCGGTAATTATTTAAGTTATACGGGAGCGTTTACCATTCTTTTTGTTGTACTTGGCTCAAATATAGTTAGAAAACTCGGTTGGTTTACGGCAGCTATTATTACTCCTATAATAGTTTTTACTACAGGTATATTATTTTTTACTGTTAATAATTTTGAAAGCTCTGCTGGTTTGATAGTAGCAAGCTTTATTCTTACCGATCCAGCTTTAATTGCCATAACTATCGGTGCTATTCAAAATGTGCTTAGTAAATCAAGTAAATATACCTTATTTGATTCAACAAAAGAGATGGCTTATGTGCCATTAGATAAGGAAATAAAAATAAAAGGAAAAGCTGCTGCTGATGTGCTTGGTACAAAACTTGGAAAATCAGGAAGTGCATTTTTACAATCCTTGGTTTTTATTATTTTGCCTTCTGCAAGTTATCAATCTATTTCCGTATGTTTAATGTTTATATTTATAATCACCTGTTTAATATGGTTTTGGGCAGTAAAAGAATTAAACAAAGAATATAAAAAATCTGTTAAACTTTCTCAATAAAAAACAATTTTTTTCTTGCTATTGCTAACAAACTATTATTAGAATTAATGTAATTTAAAATATAGCTTGGAGGTTTTATGAGTAAAGATAATGATCCTAATATGGAAGAAATTATAAAAGAGTTTGATCCAGTAGCGAATAAAGAGTTCACTGAAGCAGAAAAGCAAGAACAAACAAGACAAGAGCAAGAGTTGTTTGAGTCTGAGGGAGATAGTCTTTTCACTAGTGGTGTTGATGCTACACCTGCTACTGCCACTTCATTATCCTCGCTTTCAGCTAGTGCTCTAGCAGGAGGTATATCAGGAGATGGCTTTGTAGATCCAATAACTGAAGCTATTCGAAAAGAAATTCTGGAAAAGCAGCGTGATTTAATAAGAAATCAATTACTAAAAGAAAATGCAGAAAATCCTGAACTAAAACCTAATTTTGAAAATGATGAAAAATTTAGAGATTTTTTAAAAACTTTAAATGAAGATCCAAATAAAAGAGAATTATACGATAAAACTTTAGAAAATCCCGAGCTTAAAAAAGGATTAGAAAATATAGAAATAGCAGGCTATAAAAACGTTCATGCATCACATAGTGCAGAAGTTTATCGTGAAAATAAAATTAAAGAAGAACAAGAAGAGTTATTAAGAAAGTATCTTAATAATGATCCTGCTTACTCAGAAGAAGCACAAGATAAAGAAAAATTCAGACAATTTTTAACAAACCTTAATGCAGGGGAAAGACAAGGCTTATATGATAAAGCTTTATCTGACGAGCAATTTAAAGGGCAGTATGAAAACATTAGACAAGAATATGCCAATAAGTATGTTGGCGGATTTAGGTCAATGCAATGGGAAAATCAAGTAAGTGCAGGGGATCTTAGATCAACTGTAATTAAAAATGGTGCTGGTGAAGAAATTTGTACATTAGCCGAAAAAACTCATAAAACTGCTCCGATGACTGTCTATAAGCAAGATGGTACTCCAGTTACAGTTAATTCATACAGAACAGTAGACTTTCCTATAGACCTTGAAGGGAAAAGTGGCACAATGCATTTATCGCTTGTTGCACAAAATAAAGAAGGTAAATCTAATAATGCACTACGTTTTACTGCACATTATGAAGCAGATCCGCATCCTGATGGTACTCCTAAACTCAAAGAAATAAGCTCACCGCAACCTATAAAATTTATGGGAAAAGATGAAAATGCAGTAGGTTATATAGAGCATGGTGGAGAAATTTATACGCTGCCTGTAACACGAGGCAAATATGAAGCCATGATGAAAGAGGTTGCAATAAACAAAGGGCAGGGTGTTGATGTCTCACAAACTATAGACCAAGATATTTATAGAGTTCAAGGAGGTGAAAAGTCAATATCTTCACAGCAAATAGATCCAGCAAATGAAAAACCTATTGAAACTAAAAATACAGAGATACCTGAACCTCAATCGGGGATAGCTTCCAATCAAGTGCCTCCTATAACACCTTTTAGTTCAGGGCAAAAGCCTGTGGTTTCACAAATGCCACAACCACAACAAGCTGAGGTTTCGCAGCCACAGCCACAACCACAAAATATAGTTGATGCAGCAGCGGGCTTATCGCAAGCTATGCAGAATTTATTAGATCAGTTAAATAAAGATTTAAAAAATGAAAATGAGCCAGCTGGTTTAATCGGTGAGGTAGCAGAGAAAATCTTAGGAGAGAAAGAAGCAAACGTTGACCAAAAACAAGCAGGAATTAATACTTTAGCTGAAAATGTATTAGGTAATAAAGAGCTTCCTGAAGAGGTAAGAGTAGAGGGCATAGGTGCTATATTAGAGGCTATAAATAAAGAGGATAATGGCTTATCAGGACCACAAAAAGGAATTCTGCTAAAAGATATGATGACTGCTATTCTAAATACAGATGATTTAGGTTTAGCTTCTAAAAAACAATTAGCAGGAAAGATAACTGACTCTGCTTTAGAGCTTAGTGAGCCAGATATGAGATGGCAGGCTATTGATGGCATAACTGATGCTGTAATAGACAGTCAGCTTAACAAAGGTGAAAAAGGAGAAGTAGTTGAAATAGTAAGCAATAGGATAGAATCTTCGAAGCATCCACTTCAAGAGAAAAGCCAATTAATAAGCGATGTATTAGATAAGGCTAGGGAAGCAGGAATTCTAAGCCCAGAGCAGCAGCAATTAATACAGCAAAATTTAGATAAAATTAAAGAGAAGCAAGCAGCAGAAGAAACAATAAAGAAAGTACAAGGTATTTTATATGATCCTTTATCTGACGCTGTAAAAAAGACGGATGCAATAAAAACTATCACCACAGATGTTTTAGATGGTCCAGCTAAAGCGGCAGTAAAAGGTGAAATAGTTGAGGGGATTACCAAAGAAGTTGCTCAAAGTCCTTTAGACATTAAGGATAAAGTGGGTATTATTGAGGTTGTAGGTGAGGCTATTGCTAGTCATAAAACCATGTCTGTACCAGACAAAGCTACCATTGCTTCGTTTGCAGAAGATGGAATTGTAAAAAGCACAGCTGAGTTAAAAGATAAAGAATTAATGACTAAAGGTTTGATAGATGGAATTCATAAGGGTGTAGGAAATCAAAGTCCTGAGGTAGCACCTGAAATAACTCAAGGCGTTGTCAAAAGCATTAAAGCTAATGCTGTACCTGAAGAAAAATCTACTCTTGAAAATATAGCAAACGAAGAAATATTAGAAAGAGAAACGCAGAATTTAACTCAAGGTTTAAAAGGACAAGATTTAGAACAAGATAAACCAGAGAAAGATATAGTTAAAGCTGCAAGAGAAACAATGGAGGCTTTGGGAAATCTTAATGAAGCTGCTAAGCCTGGATTTAAAAAAGGATCTGTTGATGATACATCAAAACAGTCAAAAGAACAAACAGAAAAACCTATAATATCTGAACAAGAAAAAGTTATACAAGAAACTTCAAGTAGGTTAAATGATATATCTCAATTTATAAGTAAAAAAGTTAATAACCTTCGTAACCTCCTTGATGAACGCGGAAATCTTAAAACTAATGAAGAAAAGAAAGCTGAATCGGAAAAGCAAGCTAAAGATTTAACTGAAAAGTTTAATGAAAAATCTTCTAATAAAGATCAGTTAGATTTTATCCAGGATAATTTAATTGATAATAAAGATTTATCTAAAGATGCTCGTTTAAAAGCTATAGATAATTTATTACAAGAACAGGTGGAAAAAAGAGAGGCAGCTGTTTCAGGAAAATCTCAAGATAAAACAGAAGATGTAAGAACTTTATCAGGAAAGTCTGAATTAAAACCTATAAGTAAAGATGAACCAGATATTGAAAGAGCTAAAATGGTTGTAGGAAAAGATAAAGTTAATATTAAAGATAATGTAGAAATTATGGCAAAATTGACGGATGCAAGAAGTGCTATACAGTTAGAAAGTCCTACAGTATCCAATGTCAAAGCTCCTAATAATAAAAAAGGACAATCATTTCCATGATGTAATGTATATGGGTTGCCTGTTTGAATCGATCTTTCCGTCATTGTGAGCGAATGAAATGAGCGTGGCAATCCAGAAAAAATAATAAAAAATGCTAATAGTATTTTTACTGAATACTGCGGTCAAGCCGCAGTATGACATCATTATATTACTCCTAAGATTGCCACGCTCCTTACATTCGCTCGCAATGACGACTCTCGCAATAAAGCCAATTCGCAATGACATTATGCTTCATCCCTCTTATGATTTAAAATGGCATAATCCTTGGTTATAGTGGGGAAGAAATCTTTATTAAAAGGTAATAATTCGGTTGTTTTATCTAAAAATTCTACTTCTATTATATCACCAGCACCAAAATTTAGGATGTGTTTAATTTTGCCAATTTCAGTATGGTTATTATCTAATACTGATAAATTATTTAAATCAGTTATATAAAATTCATCTTCTTCTAGTTTTGGTAAACTTGAACGTAAACAAAATAATTTATAGCCTTTTAAATTTTCTGCTTCATTGCTAGTAGATATATCATTAAACTGGCAAATTAATTCACCTTTAGAGTTTTGTTTAATTAGATTAATATTTACTTTTTCGCCTGATTCGTTTACTAATTCTTTTTTAGTTATTTTTATAGCAGGATCAGTAAAAGATCTTAAAATTACATGTCCTTTTATCCCATGGCATGATTTTATTACACCGACTAAAATTAAATTTTCTAAGGAATCCATTAATTTACCTTTAAATTTTGATAATTATATATAATAATATAATTAAAAACTTTTTTATAGATATGATAAAAAAAATAATTGCTAGTATAATAATTTCTTGCTCCTTATTACTATTTCTTTTTTTTGGTGCATTGTCTCTAGTTAATTATAATTCTGTTGCAAGTAATTTCACTAGCCGCTTGGGAATTGCCAATGAGAATATCGGAAAAATAAAGATAAATAAATTCCCAATACCTTATTTAGCTATTGAATCGATAAAGGAAGAAGGAAAATTAGATTTAGAAGAAGTTAAAGTCTATTTCTCATTCTGGTCGCTTATAAAATTTAACCCTCAAATTAGTAAGTTAGAAATATTAGATGCTAAGATTTATGCAGATTCTAAGATGCTCAATATTTATAATAATGAAGAGCTGATAGATAAGTTTTTTAAATATAAACTGCAAAATATAAATCTTAATGTTACTAACCTCAATATTATTAATAAACAAGATTATTCCATTTTAAATTTTTCTAATTGTTCATTAAAAAAGGAACATTTATCATCTAAG
The DNA here is from genome assembly GCA_020404485.1 of Rickettsia endosymbiont of Diachasma alloeum. Taxonomy (GTDB): domain Bacteria; phylum Pseudomonadota; class Alphaproteobacteria; order Rickettsiales; family Rickettsiaceae; genus Rickettsia. The sequence continues at coordinate 10,373 of DYDT01000184.1, forward strand.
TATATATTTAAAACTACCAGTAACGAATTAGGGACAATTTCAGGCTCAATTAATAAGAGTGAGAATATAGTAAATTTTAGCTTTGATATTGATAATAAAGATTATAATTTTAAATTATCGCAAGTTTATAAGGGTTCTAAGCTTGATAGTGGTAATGGTGAATATAATATCAAAAACCCAGCATTAGCAATGTATAATATACTACCGGATTTAAGCCATATTTTAAATAAGCTGAATCAAACAAGTGCAGTAAATGTTAAGTTTAATATTTTAAATTCAGAAGATGCAGTAGAGTTAAAAGATATAGTTGTGGAATCACCATTTATTACAGGAGGTGGTGCTATTAGTATTGCTAAAAATGATAATACTATTGGTACTGTTAATTTAAATTTTTCTAAAATAGATTTAAATTCAATAGTCTCTTCAAATACTCCAGTAACATTTGATACTGCTCCATCGAATATTAGATTTATTTTTGCGGATAAGTTGCTTAAAATCAATATTGTAATTGATGAAGTAATTTTAAGTAATAATACTACATTAGAGAAAGTAACATTTACTTCTAGCTTATCAAAAGGTACTTTAAAAATAGATGAATGCTCAGGAAGTATTAAACCAGGTGGTGAGTTTAAGCTTCTAGGGAATGTAACGCAAAATTCTATTAGAAGTATGTTTGATGGACAAATATATTTAAAGCATAATGATTTTAATTCGTTGCTAAATATATTAGGATTTGCTGATATCACAGTTAAAGATGCTATACCATTTACTCTATCGTCTGAGTTAAAACTAACCTTAATAGATTTATTTTTTAAAGATTTATTACTAAAGACGGATAATTTAAATTTATTAGGGAATTTTTCTGGTAAATTTATTACTCAAACCCCTCATTTAAATGCTACACTTAGTATATCTTCCCTAGATTTAACAAAAAATAGTTATCCAGTAATTTCACCTTTTATCGAATTTGTACAAGGATTGACTAAGGATATGAAGAGTCTAGATTATCCAAGTAAGTTTATCCCGATTAGAACGAATCCTTATATAATTAATTTAGATATTTTAGTAGATGGTGTTAAATATAATGATCAAACCTTTGATAAGATGAATCTACTTGCTAAAATTTCACCAGCTAATATAAAAATTAGTAATCTAGATTTTAAAACAAATAATAGTTACTTATCAACTAGTTGGAATTTGGATGCTTCTAGCGTATTACCATCTTTAACTGTGGAAATTAAAGATGGTAGTTTAAGTACTGATTTATTATCACCTGCAAAGCTACTTGATTTAAGAAATAAATTAGTAAATGATTATAGTTTGGATAAAGTTACGCTACAAATATATGGTAATCTATATAGCTTGTCGCAAAATGATTTAGTATTAAAAAATGTTAAATTCTATGCGGTAAATAATAATAATTTACTACAATTCAATAATATTGAAGCAGAATTATTAGGCGGTAAATTGCAAGGTAGTGGTAATATTTTGCTAAATCCTTACTCTCTTAATTTTGTATATGCATTAAATACAATAGATTTAAATAAAGCTTCAGCACTTTTACCTAAAATATTTGCTACTTCAGAAGGTGAGATAAGTATCAGTGGTAGTTTTTCTACTAACGGTAATACACTGCAAAATCAATTATACAATCTTACTAGTAAATCACAATTTGCTATAAATATCATCACCGTTAATAACTTTAACATTGATTATTTTATACAAAAAATTAACAATCTTGATTATAATGCATTGAATCTCGATAAAGATATAAATAGTGCAATAACGACAGGACAACAAAGCATTACGGGTATAAGTGGTAATATTGACTTACAAAAAGGTATTGCTCTTTTAAAAGATATAAATTTTGTCACACAATATAGTACAGGAGCCGCATCTTTCGCAGTTAATATATATAATTTTGATATGGATTCGTCAAATATGCTATCTTTTTATATTCCGTCTAGCCTTGTTAAATCTGATACAAAAAACACTAATTCTAATGCAGATAAGAGTGTTTTAAGCAATCTTAGTTTGCGAGTACAAGGAAGTATGTTTGCTCCTAAAAAGACCTTTGATAGTAGTGAATTAAAAAAATTGCTAATATCACCAACAACTACAGAGGCAACTGATTTAGTTAACCATTAAAAATAAAAACACATGACTACCAATAAAAATTTAGACGAAAATATTAGCTTTGAAGAAGCTTTAAGCGAACTTGAAAAAATTGTAAAAAAAATAGATAATGGGCAAGAGACTTTAGAAGCAGCAGTTAATAGTTTTGAGCGTGGTATTTTGCTTAAAAATCACTGTGAAAAGAAACTCAAAGAAGCCCGTTTAAAGATTGAGAAAATTACTAAGCTTGCAGATTCTACTGTGACCTTGGAGGAAGTGGAGGTCTAAATAAAGGATAATTTATTATGTATAATAGTTTTTTATAAGGCTTGTCCGGTGTTGTTGCATGACTCTTATGTCATTCCCGCAAAAGCGGGAATCTATGAAAAAAGTCTTACTACATGACAATTTTTAGAGATGTAAGGACTAAATGGTTGATTTTTTTTGATAATTCATGATGATAGAGGCAAAAATACTTGGTTCATATATGACAGATCAATCCGCTCCTTTAG
>DYDT01000185.1 GCA_020404485.1 Rickettsia endosymbiont of Diachasma alloeum
ACATTGGTTACTATTTTGTATAATATTTCTACCCAATCAGCACGTTGGATAAGGCTTTTGCACTCAATATTTTGCCATCCGGAGATAACAAAATGAAAAATTGTCATGTAGTGAGGATACTTTGGCAAATCTACATTTAGTAGCGGATTTAAATTAGTATGATTTTCACTAATTAGAAATTCATAATAACTTTTTATAGTTGATATTTTTCGGTTAATAGAACGAGCTTGCAAACCATTTTCTGCTAGATACTCAATCCAATTTCTAATATTTTCAGCAGTAATATTTAATTCTGATAGCTTTTGCTTGACAAGGTAATTACGCAAATCTAATAAATCACGCTTATAACTAAGTATGGAATTTTTTGATAATGCTCGCTCAGCGAGTAACATTTCTAGGAATTGTGAAATAAATTCCATAAAATTTTTAATTTTAGATGGAGGCTAGGGTCGGAATCGAACCGACGAATAGAGGATTTGCAGTCCACGGCATTACCACTTTGCTACCCAGCCAGTATAATCGCAGTAATACTAGCAATATTCAGAGAAAAAAGCAAATAGATTTTATACTCCTCGTCATTGCGAGCCACTAAAAGTGGCGTGGCAATTTACACAAGCTCACTAATCTGCGATTTTGCAAATAGTCTAATTTGGAAATTAATAAACTCTGCATCACCTTTTGCTCCTATTTCAGCAAACTTATTAGCTTTAAGTAACAGGTCATAATCCCTTGCTAAATCAGCGAAGAAAAATCCATCTCACCACTTTGCTTTACACCTAGAATCTCACCACTACCACGAAGTTTTAAGTCCTGCTCGGCAATATAAAATCCGTCATTAGTTTGTTTCATTATCTCAAATCTACCACGCCCAACTTTACCAAGTCTTTTAGGATTATATAGCAATATACAATATGATTGTAAACTACCCCTCCCTACTCTACCTCTCAGCTGATGGAGCTGAGCAAGCCCAAACCTTTCGGCATTCTCAATAATAATTAATGTTGCTTCTGGCACGTCTATCCCAACCTCGATAACAGTTGTTGCAACTAATATCTTAATTTCTCCACCCTTAAATTGCTTCATTACAGCATCTTTTTGCTCATTTTTCATCTTACCATGAATAATACCAGTACACCCCTTATAAATATTCTCAATCGAATTAAAATGATTCATTACATCCATTAATAGGCTATCCGCTTCTATTGTCATCCTGTGGCTTGACCACGGGATCCAGTCAAAATTACCAGCATTATTAATGGTTTTTTGGATACCGCGGTCGAGCCGCGGTATGACATCGGATATTTGCGCTTGCTCTATTAATGGACATATCCAATATATTCGCTCGCCTGCAATAAGCTTCTTATTTATCGCTTCTATAATATGTTCAATTTTATTAATAGATATAGTGTTTGTAGCAATAGGCAAACGATTTTTTGGCTTTCCTTGAAGTTTAGATATAGTCATATCCCCAAACATATAGCTAACACGGAAAGGTTTTAGATATAGCTGTAGTTATAGCACATCTAAGATCCTTAAACTGCTTAATGATTTTTCTTAAGTAATTTTTTAAATTAGCCCAGCAATGTTCAATTGGATTAAGATCCGGAGAATATGTAGGTAAATATATAAGAGTACAGCCCATCT
>DYDT01000186.1 GCA_020404485.1 Rickettsia endosymbiont of Diachasma alloeum
AACCTTTTTGCAGTAAAAATTCATCAAGTCTTATTTTAGTCATTGTAAATTAAGTAATACTTGATTTTGTAATTTAAACAATTCTGAAGCACCTGCTTTTGCAAGTTTTAACATTTCTACCCAATTAGCACGTTGGATAAGGCTTTTGCACTCAATATTTTGCCATCCGGAGATAACAAAATGAAAAATTGTCATGTAGTGAGAAATATACCACAGATACTTCAAAAGTTGGTAAGTCAAATAAGCGGTGAGTCTGCGGAACATATATTAACTACGTGAGCAAAGACGAATCCCACAATTTGGCTTGCCAAATCTTGAAGTATCAAAGGTATAGTTCAGCCGCTTCAAGAGCTGCGTAAGTATATATACCGCTTGCCCCTGCTCTCTTAAAACTAATTAGTGATTCAAATAAACTTTTTTCCCACTCTAAAACTCCGGCATTTGCTGCAAATTTTAGCATGGCATATTCTCCACTAACTTGATATGCAAAAATTTTAGTGTTAAAGTTATTAGCCGCTTCACGAATAACATCCAAAAATGGCATCCCAGGTTTAACCATAACCATATCTGCTCCCTCTGCTATGTCATGTTCAATCTCAAGCATTGCCTCTTTGATATTACGCACATCCATTTGATAGCTTGACTTATCTAAATAAGTTTTTTTATTACTTTTAACTGCATCACGAAACGGACCGTAAAAACTAGAGGCATATTTAGCAGCATAAGCAAGTATCCCTACATTAGTAAAATGCTCTTTATCAAGATATTCTCTTATAGCCATAATCCTGCCGTCCATCATGTCCGAAGGAGCGACAATATCAACACCAGCTTTTGCAAGAGTTAAAGCTTGGTTACACAAGGCTTTTACTGATCTATCATTATCCACTTCTCCATTATGTATTACACCGTCATGTCCGTGCGTAGTATAAGGATCAAGTGCTATATCACATATTATACCTATATCAATATCGGCATTTTTAATACTTCTTATAGTACGACACATTAAATTATCTAGATTATAAGCTTCATCACCATTCTCGCTTTTTAAACTTTGATCAATACATGAAAATAAAGCAATAGATTTAATACCGAGATCAACTGCTTTTCTTGCCGTTTCTATTACCTGATCTATAGACAAGCGATATATATCTGGCAAAGTTTTAATTTCTTGCCTTTGATTATGTCCTTCCACAACAAATAGCGGTAATACCAAATCCTCTACTCTAAGGGTAGTTTCAGCAACTAAATCACGAAGCCAAGCAGCTTTTCTATTTCTTCTAAGTCTAATAAGTGGGTACATAAAATTTATATCTCATAATTAATAATGCCAGTTTAGGATAAGAGAGCAATAAAGACCTGATATTTACAGGTGATACAAAGCATTAAAAGTAATAATTTGAGCTAGTTAGAAACTAATAAACCACGTCTATATGCTGTATACAAGGCAATTCCTAGGTCTTCTTATCCTAAACTGGCGTTAATAATAATTATTATATATATTAATTTATTACATTACAAAAAAAACTTATTTTTTCTTAAAAATTGTATAACTTTTTAAATTATTGTTATTTTAAAATTTTTCTAATTAAGGTCCCATATTATAAAAACTTAAAGACTAATAGTTTTATTTCTTTTTTAATTTATAAACTTAAAGCAAAATTACCACACAACAAAAAAACTTTTTGTAATATAACAAATAAGTTAGATAAAATTAACTAATAGTATCTAAAGGCACCGTCATATATGGACGCCTAGTTAAAAACAAGTACTAAAAATAAAAAACAGTTAATGACTCACCTTACGCAGCAGGCATTATAAAACACTGTAATTTAAGCATAAATTATTATTTTTAGCACTTTTA
>DYDT01000187.1 GCA_020404485.1 Rickettsia endosymbiont of Diachasma alloeum
ATTGAACATTGCTGGGCTAATTTAAAAAATTACTTAAGAAAAATCATTAAGCAGTTTAAGGATCTCAGATGTGCTATAACTACAGCTATATCTAAAACCTTTCCGTGTTAGCTATAATGTAAGAAAGCTGAATAAAAGTAGCACAATTTTAGCTATAGTTAATAAAATAGCAGCTATTATAATTTGGGCAGTCGCTATATATATAGGAATACAAATATTATATGAAATCGGTTTTATTAACTAGAAGCTGGGAAGCTAATTTAGAAACTACTCAGGCAATAGATAATCATGTCTTAAATTTTCATTATATTAACTGCCCCATAATTAAGTATAAAACTCTAGATTTTGATATTAATATTTGGGGGGGTTACTCAAATATAATAATAACTAGTAAATATGCCGCTGCAATTATTGCTGAATATGAATTAAATCATAACATTTGGGTAGTGGGAGATAAATCAAAACAATTACTAGAAAACAAAAGTTTAAAAATAGCTTATACTGCTAAAAATGTAGATGATTTAATTCAGCATTTTCCGAGTGATTTATACAAACAAACTATATATCTATCTTCAAACGAAATTACTAAAGATTTGCCTGATAAGATAAAACGTTATATTATTTATAACGTAGAATATTTAAATGAGCTTCCGTTATCTGTTGTAAAAGAACTTAAGAACTCTGTTGACTTTGTACTGCTTTACTCTCAAAATAGTGCTAAGACTTTACTAAAGTTGTTAAATGAAAACAATTTATTAGAATATTTACAAAATAGTTTAGTCATAGCTATAAGTTTAAAAGTTGCAAATATAGTTAGACCTTTTTTTAAAAATGTGGTTTATTGTGATGACCAAAATCCTAACGATTTAATCAAATTATTATTTGAAAATGCAAAAATTCAATAGTTTATTTAAAAGCCGGAATATCTTTTTTATAGCAATAGTAATATTTACTTTATCCTCTTTCACACTTTATAATAATAGGAGCGATATTTTAAAATTATTTAAAAGCGAAAATAAAAACTTAAGTCAGACTCTTGACATCCCTGATGAGATTGAAACAAATATTAAAGAAACAAAAGAAGAAGCACCTTTATTATCTGCTAAGACACTTTTAAAATATGTAGACTCCTTAAAATTTCCTGAGGCTCCTACTGCTATATTAGAACAAAAACCTGATCATCAACCTAAAATATATTCACCTGATTACATTCATTATCTGCTAAATGTAAATCTATTAACATATAATTTTTTACAAGATCAGGAATATAGTAAAGAATTAATAGTGTTAAAATCTCTGCCGCTACCTCAGGATATAAAAAATATTTTAACAAACTTAGAAGAATATAATAATAATTACCTTATTTCTAAATTTGAAAAAGTAGAGGTGATTTTTCCATTAAATCATAAATGGCCTGAAAAATTTATTAAAATTGAGAAAAGACCTTCTAATATAATTATAAAAGAACAAGATAAATTATTGATCCTAGAAAAATTAAAATATCTCATTAATTTTCTTTATTCAGAAAAATTTATGCAGGAGTTTATAAATAAAGATGTTTAGATTATTATTAATATGTGCTGCTCTTTTTCTTCTTTATTTTGGCTTTACCTTAACGCAAAGCTTTGATTCAAAGGTTTTCATTAATTTATATAATTATAATATTGAAACTACTTTTTTCTTTAGTCTAATAAGTTTAATTCTATTAATAGTACTTGGTTTTATCATAATAAGATTTTTGATATTAATCTTCGATTTACCAATTAAGATACATAATGTTTTTAGTAATCGTAAAATCAATAATGATAGATATTCATTAGGTCTAGCTTTTGCAAAATATATTACTGGTAATAAAGCTAAAGCAGGCTCTATTGCCCGCAAGAATTCATCTTGTGAAAATTTAAAAGAATTTCATAACTTAATTTTAGCTGAAACAGAAGAGGACATAGATAAGAAAATTGCTTATTTACAAAATCTTTCTAAATCGAAAGCATTTACTTTTTATAGCAATAAAAATTTAGCCAGACTTTATTACGATAAAGGACTTTATCAAGAAGCTGAGAATTATGCTATTAAAGCTTATAATTTAAATGAATATGACGCAGATAATTTAGTTACTTTAGCTTATTGTTACGGGCAACTTGCTTTATGGTCTAAATTTACTTTTATTACAAACAAGATTGCCAAACTCCATAAATCTATACCTATTTCAGACACTTTAAAAATTGCTGATTATTATTTATTAGCAAATGATGCGGAATATTTAGAGTCAGCTATAAACACCAATTTCGTAAACATCCCTTTGCTAGAACTTTATTTCAATTCAAATAATAATCTGAATAATAAGAAAAAGATCACAATATTGAAAGATGCTTTTCAAATTATGCCGTCTCTAGAAATAGTAAAGCTCTTTAAAAAATTTACTAGCCTATCAGATGAACAAGTCTATGAAGAATTAACAAAAGATTTAGATGCCAAAAAAGATGAGATATTAATTTTAGCATTAAAATCTTATTTAGAGTTGTAGAAACATCATTGCGGGAAAGATGCAGGCTTTGTTGTGTAGATCGTTTTCCCTTGCCACCCCGTGGCGGCATTGTTGCGTGGATTGAATGTCATTCCTGCGAAAGCAGGAATCCAGTATAAAGCGAGATAACCTACGCTTTTGATTATCCAACTGATGGTTCAAACCTCCACCTTCAGGTGGAGAAACTTTAGTTTGAAATAGTCATAGTCACTCTGTATAAAATAAGTAAAGAGGACTTATTTTATAGGATGACTATGACAGAATATGAG
>DYDT01000188.1 GCA_020404485.1 Rickettsia endosymbiont of Diachasma alloeum
AATATTGCTGAGATTTTAAATAACATGCCAAGAAAGATTTTTGGGTATAAAACACCCAATGAAATTTGGGCACAAAATTTATAGGTTTTGTTCTACTTAGTCCTTGAATTTTCACTAGCTTATAGCATTTTTATTATTTTTTCTGGATTGCCACGCTCATTTCATTCGCTCGCAATGACGACTTAGTATCCACGCAACAATGCCGCCACGGGATGACAAAATACCTTACACTATACCGACATTTTGGAAGATTTTTAATTTAAATTCAGGCAATACGGAAATTATATGTTCAAAAATATCGGCTTGAACTTTTTCGTATCCTATTAAACTTGTTTCTTTAACGAAAATATATATCTCCATAGGTAAGCCATTAACAGTAGGTTGAAGTTGCCTAACTAAAAAAGTAAATCCTTCGGTATAAACAGCAGGATTATTTTTGAGATATTCTTGAATGTATAATTTAAATATTTTGATATTTGTTAGATCTTTTTCATCTTTATCAAGTGTGATTTTATTAATTATATCTTTTGATAAATAAGGAGATTTTTTGAGATTTGTTAGAATAGTAGAATCACAAAAATTAATAGTTGCCATATTTATGTTAAATTCTCTTTTTACTCTTCTTGCTCCTGCTTCATCAACTCCTTTATAATTTATGACATTAGAACTTAAAACACTAGAAGTAGGAATGGTTGAAATAGATTGATCAAAATTTCTAATTGTCACTACAGAAATAGTAATTTTTTCTACAGTCCCTTCGACTTCACCAATACGAACCCAATCACCTATATTGATAATATCTTGACTGGTTAGTTGAAGACTTGCAATTAACCCCAGCATAGTGTCTTTAAAGATGAATGTTAAAAGAGCAGCGGCAGCACCTAAACTTGTTAAAAAAGCACCAAGAGAAATATTTAATAAATAAGAAATAGTTATCATAGCCGAGATGATCATGACAAATATTTTTAATATTTGAAAATATAAGCTTAGAGGAGCCTTTTTAGCAAAAGTTTTAATTCTATTATTATAAAGATCAGCACCAGCATCTATAAAAGTCAGTAATAGCATAGTGAAAGATAAACTGACATATAATATGACTATAGTATCTTTAATTCCAAGTAATATATGTGCTTTAAAAGAAGTAGGATGAAAGATATTTCCCCAAGATATGAAATCAATTCCTAATAAAGAGTGTAATAAATAACGAAATATTGGATATTTCTTCAACACTCTTTCATAATCTTCATAATGATGTCTTGTTAAATAATTTTTTACTGGAATAAAAATTAATTTTTTAATTAAAAATACTAAAGGTATAATAGATACCAACATAACGAATAACATTATTATTTCAGTACTCGATGTGCGATATAAATCCATTAAATATTGCATATTTTACCTACCATATTATTATGTATAATCATAAATAAATTTTCATTATTACTAAGAATTTTATTTTTATCAATAAATTTAACTAAAAAGAACAAAATAACTTTTTAACTATGACCTTCCCAACTATTAATCCTATTATTTTCTCTATAGGACCGCTTGCTGTATCTTGGTACTCTCTTTCATATGTATTTGGAATTTTACTAGGCTGGTTTTATGCAAATAAGATTATAGAAAAATTTCCTACACAAATCACTAAGAAAAATTTAGAAGAGTTTGTTACTTACGCTATTATTGGGATAATAGTTGGAGGTAGGCTCGGCTATATTCTATTATATAATCCTTATAAGTATTTTTCAAATCCAATAGAGATTTTAAAAACATATGAGGGGGGAATGTCCTTTCACGGCGGTGCTATAGGAGTGATTCTTGCTGCTTATATATTTTGCAAACGGCATAAACTTAATTTCTTAAGTCTTACCGATATTATTGCTCCAGTAGTACCGATTGGTTTATTTTTCGGCAGAATTGCTAATTTTATTAATAGTGAGTTATATGGGCGTGTTACAAATTCATCTATTGGTATAATTTTCCCAGATAGTGATTTAATGCCACGCCATCCTAGTCAGTTATACGAAGCTTTTTTTGAAGGATTAGTGTTATTTTGTATTTTGGCTTATGCTGTATTTAAGCGTAATACAATTAAGAAGCAAGGTTTAAGCTCAGGTCTGTTTTTAATGTTTTATTCTCTTTTTAGAATAATTATTGAGATATTTAGAGAGCCGGATGTGCAAATCGGTTTTATTTTTGATAGTTTAACTATGGGGCAGATTTTATCGATGCCGCTGTTACTTTTAGGTAGTTATTTAATAATAAAAACAGAATGTCGATCGATCACAAAATAAGGGAAATAATTGAGCAAAGTGGTTATATCACTTGTGATCGTCTTATGCAAGAAGCCTTACATTTGAGCCCTACTTCTTATTATAAGCAAACGAAATCTTTAGCAGAAGAAGGGGACTTTATTACCGCTCCTGAAGTTTCGCAGCTATTTGGTGAGATTATCGGTTTATGGTGTATAAAAGAATGGCAAAGAATCGGCAGTCCTAAAAATATTAATATAGTTGAACTTGGCCCAGGGCGAGGGTTATTAATGCGGGACTTATTACGTACAGCAAAATTAGTTCCTGACTTTTATAATGCATTATCTCTCAACTTAATTGATATCAATGAAAATTTTATTATTCAGCAAAAATCCAATCTACAGAACTTTGATTTACCTATTAATTGGTACGCATCTATAGAAGATATCCCCAAAAAACCTGCTCTAATAATAGCTAATGAGTTCTTTGATGCTATGCTGATAAAGCAATATATTAAAATTAAAGAATTATGGTATGAAAGAATATTTGTTGTGCAGCCGATAGATGGAAAAATTAAGTATGATAAAATAGCTGTTAGTAAACAATTACAAGACTATTTACAGAAAACTTATTTAGATGCGAAAGATGGAGCAGTGCTTGAGGAGTCCTATAACTCTATAGAGATTATGAAATTTATATCCGAACATATAAAAGAATTAGGCGGAAGCGGTCTTATAATAGATTACGGTTATGATATAAACCCGAATATTAGAACTCGACATCAATATAACTCAACCTTGCAAGCTATAAAAAATCATAAATATTGCCCAATAATTGAGAATTTAGGGGAAGCAGATTTATCAGCACATGTAGATTTTTATGTACTCAAAACAGTAGCTCAAAATAGCAAGATAAATGTAATAGATACAATTTCACAACGTGATTTTTTAATAGAAAATGGGATTTTATTACGCAAGCAAACAATTCAAGACAAACTTAACCCTCAGCAAGCACAGCTAATAGAACGACAAGTAAATAGGTTGATATCTTTCAAAGAAATGGGTGGCTTGTTTAAGGTATTGCAGGTGACGAAAACGTCACCTACTGTGTCACCTCGTGATCAAGCAGGCGTTATTGCGTAGATCGGAAAGCATCCACGGTATCCAGAAAATAATAAAAAATACTAACATATTTTTAACTGGATCTAGTTCATAAATCACGGGAAGCATTGTTGTGTGACTCCGATGTCATTCTTAGCTAAAAGCAGGAATGACATATAGGTCATTTTCCGATCCACGCAACAATGTCGCCATGGGATGACACCGAAAAAGTTTTTTAATCTACGCTAATAACGCCGACTTAAGCACTTCCTACTTGAGAAGAGAAATGTGCTTCATCAATGCCTAAATGCTTTAATGCATTATGCCATTTATTATCCATCTGATGGTTCAAACCTCCACCTTCAGGTGGAGAAACTTTAGTTTGAAATAGTCATAGTCGCTCTGTATAAAATAAGTAAAGAGGACTTATTTTATAGGATGACTAT
>DYDT01000189.1 GCA_020404485.1 Rickettsia endosymbiont of Diachasma alloeum
CGCTGATTCTTTAAATTCAGCTGGATATACCTTTGGTTTTATATCTGTCATTTTTATCCTTTCTGTTAATATCGTCTATTATTAACTGTCCGGAAAACTATAGCCACATCACTTTAAATAGTTCCCCGTTATCTAACTCATAATCTTCCGATATTACTTTCATTAGGCTTGATTTACCGCAGCCATTACGACCTATCAAGCAAATCTTATCGCCTTTATATAAATAAAGCTCTAAATCAGATAAGATTATTTTATCAGCAAAACTTAAATTACCGTCTTTGATATAATAGATTGGAGTCATAGGACTATGTCATGCCGTGGCTTTTGTACGGCATCTAGTAAATAAATATAATAAGTGTAGGTTGTTTTTTTGGATTCTCGTTAATGTTATTGCATGCTCATATGTCATTCCTGCATAAGTGCTCGGCATTATCTCACGGCTTGTTTGGCTTTGTTGTATGACTTCTATGTCATTTCCACGATGCATTGCCTGTAGATCATTTTCCCCTGTCATTTCGTAATTTATGAACTAGAGCCAGTTAAAAATACTAATAAAATTAGTATTTTTTGTATTTTCTGGATCTAGTTCCCAAGCCGCAGTATGACATAGTGACTCCTGAGATTGCTTCATTGAAACTTTCAGTTTCTTCTCGCAATGACGGAAAAAACTGTTCCATATAACAAGCTTCGTCTTGCAATGACGTTAAATCTTTTTAATTATTAAACTAGTGTTAGTGCCGCCAAAGCCGAAAGAATTGGAAAGCACATAGTTTATTTTAGCTTCTTTAGCTTTAAGTGCAACTAAGTCTAACTTAACTTCGTCCATTGGATTTTCTAAATTTAGGGTAGGTGGTGCAATTTGATCTCTAATTGCAAGCGTACCAAAGATAAATTCAACACTTCCAGCAGCACCAAGTAAATGCCCTATTGAAGATTTAGTAGAAGACATTAAAACTTGAGGGTTAGTTTCTAAAAATAATCTCTGAACTGCATTTAATTCGATCGCATCGCCTATATCAGTAGAAGTACCGTGTGCGTTAATATAGTTAATCGTATCAGGGGCTATGCCAGCATCTTGCAGTGCTTCATGCATTGCTCGATAAGCTCCTCTTCCCTCAGGATGTGGAGCTGTCATATGATATGCGTCACCAGTAAAGCCGTATCCTACGACTTCGCCATAAATTTTAGCACCACGACGCACAGCATGTTCATATTCTTCTAAGACTACAACGCCAGCTCCTTCGCCCATAACAAAACCACCTCGATCCTTATCCCAAGGTCTCGATGCTTTTTCAGGTTCATCATTATATTTAGTACATAAGGCTCTTGCTGCTACAAAGCCTGCAACTCCAACAGGAGTTACCGGTGCTTCTGCTCCGCCTGCAATCATAACATCAGCATAGCCATGCTTTATCATACGCATAGCATCGCCTATAGCATGTGCTCCTGTAGAGCAAGCTGTTACTGCAGCTTGGTTTGGACCGCTAAAACCGTATTTTATTGAAATAAGACCTGATAAAAGATTAATTAAGGAAGCTGGAATAAAGAACGGGCTAACCTTACCATTATTTTCTTGATGAAGCTTTACTGAAGTATCTTCAATCATTTTAAGACCGCCGATTCCTGAACCTAATATTAAACCAGTTCTATCACGTGATTTTTGATCTTCTGGTAACCATCCACTATCTTCAATTGCTTCAGTTGCAGCTGCAACACCATAATGGATAAATTTATCCATTTTACTCAATCTATTTACATCTTCAACTTTCGTAAAATTTTCAAGTTTGAAGCCATTTTCTTCAGAATGGTTTAATAGTCCTGCAATTTTGCATGCAAGTTTGGAAGTGTCAAATGCTGTAATAGTTTTTATACCGCTTACTCCTTGGACTATATTATCCCAAGATGACTTAACGTTAAGCCCAACTGGGGTAATCAGCCCAAGACCAGTAATAACTACTCTTTTATTCATGGTTTGATTCAACATCCTTAATTATTTTATTAAGTCTTAATTTAATACAGATTAAGATTTATGTTCTTTTATATAGTTAACAACATCTGCTACTTTTTTTATCTTAGTTGCTTCTTCATCAGGCACATCAACACCAAATTCTTTCTCTATTTCCATCATTATTTCTACTGTAGATAGACTATCTACTCCTAAATCTTCTGCAAATCGCGAGTCCACGCTGATTTCTTCAATTTTTTTCCCTTGATTATCAGCAATAATTTTGATAACTTTCTGCTCGATATTATCCACTTTACTCATAATTTTGAACTCCATAAATCATTTTTATTAGTTTGTATATTTATAAACATAAGTTTAATATTTTAAAATATTATGAATACTTATTATTCATAGCTATTTTAGCTTTAAAAGAACTTCTAGCACAAAAAATTGTTTTATGCCAGCATAAAATTTTATACCATTAACATTCCACCATTTACATGTAGGGTTTGACCAGTAATATATGACGATTGATTGCTTGCTAAAAATGCAACCGCATTTGCTATATCTTCAGGCATACCATATGTTCCTTTTGGGATTTTTCGTGTTATGGCTTCTTTTTGTTCCTCATTTAACTTATCAGTCATATCAGATTTAATAAAACCTGGAGCGACTACATTAACTGTAATTCCTCTGGTTGCAACTTCATAAGCAAGTGATTTTGTCATACCAATTAAACCTGCTTTGGAAGCACAGTAATTCGCTTGCCCAGGGTTACCTGAAACTCCTACTATTGAAGCTATGTTAATGATGCGTCCGTATCTATTAGTCATCATCTTTTTTATTGCTTCACGATTTAAAATGAAATTTGCTTTTAAATTAATATCAATAACTTGGTCAAAATCTTCATTTTTCATTCTTATTGCTAGCGTATCTTTGGTAATACCGGCATTACAGACTAAAATATCTAATTTTTCTATTTGAGCTATTAAATTACCGCATTCTTCAGTATTTGTAAGATTACAGACTTTAATTGTATAATTATCTTTTAAGTCATTGCCAAGAGCTTTTAATTTTTCCTCATTACTCCCGCTTATAATTACATGGCTTCCAAGCTTATGAAGCTGCCTTGCAATAGCAACTCCTATACCTCCTGAAGCTCCGGTAATTAATGCTGTTTGATCGCTTAAATCAATCATTTACTTCCTCCTCTTGTTCAAAATTTATATTATTGACTTTAGATGATTTTTCTCGTACAAGCTTCTCAATTTCATTAGAGATTTGTGGATTATCTTTCAAATATTGTTTAACATTTTCACGTCCTTGACCGATACGTACGCTATTATAAGAAAACCAAGAACCAGATTTTTCTATTATGTCAAGCTTTACTCCAAGATCGATTATTTCACCTTCTTTTGAAATACCTGAGCCATACATTATATCAAAATCTGCTGTTTTAAATGGAGGTGATACTTTGTTTTTTACTACTTTTACTTTGGTTTGGCTGCCTATTACTTCTTCTTTATCCTTAATAGAACCTATTCTTCTAATATCTATTCTAACTGAAGCATAGAATTTTAAAGCATTACCGCCGGTTGTAGTCTCAGGACTGCCAAACATTACACCGATTTTCATTCTAATTTGATTGATGAAAACAGTATAGCTAACACGGAAAGGTTTTAGATATAGCTGTAGTTATAGCACATCTGAGATCCTTAAACTGCTTAATGATTTTTCTTAACGTAATAACTTCGTATAGCATACATTATACGAAGTTATACGAATATTGTAAAATGTTCAGCTA
>DYDT01000190.1 GCA_020404485.1 Rickettsia endosymbiont of Diachasma alloeum
ATTATTCCAGTTGCGAACTCTTTGTAGCTTTGACATATACACTTGTGGTTAAGTTTCTTGTCAATTTACTACTTTTTCAAGTTCGTAGCTACTCTTTTCTTATCCACGCAACAATGCCTCCACGGGGGCATTGTTGCGTAGATACCAAATCGTCTGAGCTACGCGAATGAAATGAGCGTGGCAATCCAGAAAAAATAATAAAAAATACTAATAATATTAGCATTTTTATACTGGATTGCTTCGTCAATTACTTCATAATTTCCTGAGCTCAGACGGAAAAACTAATCCACGCGGGATAACGCCGATGCACACGTACGGTGAGGATTACATACGAGCTAAATAACACAAAATCTAATAAATAATATGAGCTTTAAAGATTTACCAGAGTTTTTAAAATTGTTAGAAAAAAACGGTGAATTAAAGCGTATTTCTGCCGAAGTTAAAACTGATTTAGAAATTACCGAAATCAGCAGAAGAGTATTAGAGCAAGGTGGTCCTGCTTTGCTATTTGAAAATGTTATAAAAGCTGACGGCAATAAATCTACCATACCTGTTCTGACTAACCTTTATGCTAGTATAAATCGTATTTGCATGGGGCTTAAGCTTCAAAACATTCAGGAATTAAGAGAGCTTGGAGTTTTACTCACATTTCTTAAACAACCGCAACCACCATCATCTTTTAAAGAAACATTATCGATGTTACCGCTAGCAAAGCGTATCTTCGCTATGTCACCTAAAACTGTCTCAAAAGCCGCTTGTCATGAAATTATTATAGACAAGCCTGACCTTGATATATTACCGATCCAAAAATGTTGGTCTCTTGATGTATCACCTTTAATTACCTGGTCTATAGTTGTAACTAAAGGACCAACCGATGAAAAGGTTGATAATTATAATCTCGGCATATATAGAATGCAGGTTATTTCAGAAAATAAATTATTGATGCGATGGCTTAAACTGCGAGGTGGTGCAGAGCATCATAAACGTTGGAAAGAATCAAAAAAAGAACCTTTCCCAGCTGCTATCATTATTGGAGCAAATCCGGCGGTAACAATGTCAGCAGTAATGCCTATACCAGAAAATATTTCAGAGTATAATTTTGCTGGGTTACTTGGTAATGAAAAAGTAGAGCTGGTAAAGTGTAAAACCGTTGATCTTAAAGTTCCAGCACATAGTGAAATAGTGCTCGAGGGGTATGTTAGTTTAGATGAGTATTTGCCCGAAGGTCCTTTTGGCGACCATACCGGATATTACAATGATGTCGAAGAATTTCCAGTATTTACTGTAACAGCAATAACGATGAAAAAAAATCCTGTATATTTAAGTACTTATACAGGTAAACCGCCAGATGAGCCATCAATACTTGGTGAAGCATTAAATGAAATTTTCATCCCTCTTATTCAGCAACAATTTCCGGAAATCGTTGATTTTTGGCTGCCACCTGAAGGTTGTTCATATAGGGTTGCAGTAGTGTCGATTAAAAAATCTTATCCTGGTCATGCTAAAAGAATAATGCTTGGTGTTTGGTCTTATTTACGGCAATTCATGTATAGCAAATTTATTATCGTGGTGGATGATGATATTGATATTCGTAACTGGCAGGAAGTAATTTGGGCAATCTCAACAAGAGTTGATCCAAAGCGTGATACAACTTTCATAGAAAACTCCCCAATAGATTATTTAGATTTTGCATCACCAGAGTCAGGACTTGGCAGCAAAATGGGAATAGATGCAACAGATAAAATATACCCTGAGACAAACAGAAAATGGGGTAAAAAAATCGAAATGGATCAGGAAGTTATCGACAAAGTTGATAGTATGTGGAATAGTTTAAAGATATAGATGTCATTGCGAGCGACTGCAAGGAGCGTGGCAATCTCATGAAATAGAGTTATAAGATTCCTGAGATTGTTTCGTCGAAACTTACAGTTTCTTCTCGCAATGACGTAGTAACATCACCGGAACTAAGCTATGTACAACATACCACATGAAACGATTATCAATAATTTTAAAGAAATAGCCGATAAATATCAAGAACTGATCATGCATTTAATGCAGGGTAAGGGTAGTATAATACCGCAAAATTTAATTAATAGCGATAAGAATAGAATTATCGCTACCTTGATGATGGAACAATTTTGGGCAAATCCTGAAAAATTTTGTAGTATTAATACCCGGTATATTGAAAAGCTAAGAGCGCTTACTACGAATGCTTTTGCGAAATTTGTTGGCAGTCCGGCAAAAGCTATATTTTCCCCAGATAATCGTGATAAAAGATTTAAAGATTCTTTGTGGGAAGATAATGCTTATTTTGATTATCCATCTGATGGTTCAAACCTCCACCTTCAGGTGGAGAAACTTTAGTTTGAAATAGTCATAGTCGCTCTGTATAAAATAAGTAAAGAGGACTTATTTTATAGGATGACTA
>DYDT01000191.1 GCA_020404485.1 Rickettsia endosymbiont of Diachasma alloeum
AGAACTTCCTCCTGAATTGCTCAAAGAAAATTCCTCCACTTTCTTCTCAAAGATCTAGTGAACCATTTCGTATAACTTCGTATAATGTATGCTATACGAAGTTATTACGTTTTATGATCAAATTTGATGGTAGAATTTAATGGTTCACGAAATTTACACAATTGATGAGACAGAGCCAAAATATCACAACCAAAATGCGTATTTTATTTAAAGAACGAGAATTTGAGATTAAACGAATTATTAATGTTGAAGAAAAAAGCAAATTTTTAAATATTATAGCACTGGAAATATATGTATCATGATTTTATCTATAATTTTCAATTAAGTTTGTATAAATTACTTATAAACGATAATGATATAAAAACTAAAGTTAATACAATATATTTTTCAATAGTTCAGGATGCAAAATATCCATTTTTACTTATTTTTACTTATTAGTATATTAAATGTTAATAATATATCAACTCAAGTACAAAATATAGTGCAGTTGGAGTTTGAAATATGTATTTTTACTAATGATAAGAATCGTAATATGGCATTAAAGCTCGCAAGTCAATAGAAGATAAAATAAAGCATCATTCATTTGAAAATGTTGCAGGAATAAAAGCAAATAAAATTGAATTTCAAACCAGTAAAGATTTAGTGAGTAACAAATTAGTAATGAATTATCAAACATTATTAAAACAAAAAATAATAGTCAATTGAATTGCAATTGGTGCTTCGTTACGCGTCGGCTCGCCTATTATTATAGGCGTCGCTCCTCGTGCCTGTCACCAAATCCAATTGAATTAACTAATTAGGAGGATAAAATGCATTTAATTGTAGGATTAGATATAAGTAACTTATTAAAGGCTAGAAATAAATTTGAAGAATTTCGTAAACATTTAGATACTGAGCAAAATAAAGCAGGAAGTATACAAGCTTTTGAATTTTGTTATGAACTAGCTTGGAAAACAATGAAACGCTTTTGTGAAAAAGCTGGAAAAAGCCCTTATACCTTAAGGGAAATAGTTCGTGAAGCAGCAGTTGCGGGTTTAATCTCTGATCCAACAAGATGGTTTAAGTTTATAGATATTCGTAATATTACTGTGCATACTTATAATGAAAAGAATCTAGAGTTAGTAATTAATAATTTTGATAATTTTTCTAATGCTTTAAGTGAGCTTATAAATAATTTGGAGAAATATAGTGATTCAGATTGAAAAGCAGGATTTATTAATATTACGTTCTATACTTAAGAAATATCCTTATAAATTTTATGCTTACGGTTCAAGAGTTAAGGGTAAGGCAAAAAAATTTTCCGATCTTGACCTTTGTATTATGGATAATATTAATTATGAAGTGTTGTTTGAAATTAAGGAAGCACTAGACGAGTCTGATATGTCAATACATATAGATATAAAAAGATGGAATATAGATATGAACGAAGATTTTCGTTCTTTGATTAAAAATGATTTAGTGCTTTTTGAATAGTAATTTAGGTGTTTTATGAATTTTCATGATATCCGTATACCGGAATTTATCGAGAGTTTTGCAATTGGAAAGCCTGAATTTGCTACCTCTTGCGTTACGACTAAATCCGGTAGAGAAGCAAGGCATTTAGACCGCAAAAATGTTTGTCAGAAATATTTAATTAAAGATGCTAAACTAAGTACGGCTGAATTTGAGCAATTTAATAGTTTCTTCAAAGCAAGACGTGGTAGTAATTTTGCTTTTAGATTTAGAGATTTTGCTGATTATAAAGTAACGGATAGCATTATTGCCAAAGGGAATGGTAACTTAAATAAATTTCAGCTAAAGAAAATATATGCTGATCCTATTTTGCCATATGAAAGAGTAATTACTAAGCCTGTTAATAATAGCGTTACGTTGTATATTAATAATGTCAGAACTATGGGAATAATAGATTATAATGATGGAGCTATAACTTTACCAAACCCCTTAAATCAGGATGAAATTTTAACAGCAGATTTTGTTTTTGATGTAGCAGTTAGATTTAGTGTAGATAGCTTTGAGTATTCTTTTTGCAAAGATGGTTCTATAAAATTATCCGATATAGAAATAAGAGAGGTAATTAGTATAAAATATTTGAGTTTTAATTTACATTTTGTATGATATCGTCTTATAGTTAATAGTAGGTTGTTATGAATAAGCTTTTTAAATTCAATATTATTTATATTTTTATGTTAGTTATTTTACAAAATCCAGAAGAAGTACAAGGAGCAGATTTAGAAATAGACAAAAATGATGAAAAAATTTTTACGCATATATATGATAATCAGATATGGCAAAAAGGTTCTGGAACCGGTTCTTATAAAGAATATACAGAGGAGTATAGGAAAATTTTACAAGAATATTTCTATGATCCAAAATTCCACACTATTGTTGATTACGGTTGTGGGGACTTTCAAATAATGCGATTAATAGATATCCCAAGCGATAAAGTTTATATAGGTCTTGATGTAGTAAAAAGTGTTATAGAAAATGACAAAAAGTTATTTTCTAAGGATAATGTAAGATTTTATAAAATAGATGATTTTGATAAAATGGAAGACCTAAATTTATTATCAGGAGATTTATTAATAGTTAAAGATGTTTTTATACATTGGCCAAATGCTAAAATTCAAAAATTTTTAGATACAGTTTTACCAAATTTTAAATACTCTTTAATAACTAACGATTCACTAAAAGAAGCATTTACTAGAGATATAGAATTAGGGAATTTTAGGGCGATAGATATTACAAAAGAACCTTTTAATTTTAATAAAAATATTAGGCTAATTAAAGAATATTCTTATTATAGTACTGAATATAATCAAGATATACCAAAAACTATTTATTTATATACTAACCCTGCTCAAATCCAAAATTTATTATCCATCTGATGGTTCAAACCTCCACCTTCAGGTGGAGAAACTTTAGTTTGAAATAGTCATAGTCGCTCTGTATAAAATAAGTAAAGAGGACTTATTTTATAGGATGACTA
>DYDT01000192.1 GCA_020404485.1 Rickettsia endosymbiont of Diachasma alloeum
ACTGAATATATTTAAAAAATATGAAAATAATAAAAAAGTTATCAATTATTATTTTGCTCTCATTAGCAGCAAATTTTAAAGTATTTGCTGAATCTAACAATAATATAGAGCAAGCTTTTTTATATATAGATCAAAAAAATTGGTCACAGGCAGAGCAGTTATCTAGGGAGTTAAATAACAAAGCTTTAACAAAAATTGTTCTTTCGCAAAGATTTTTAGATAGCGATTATCCAAATAATAGCTTTGAGCAGGTAACTAAGTTTTTGCACAATAATCAAAATTGGCCTCAAGCTAAGTTGTTAGAAGAAAAAGCAGAAAAATATTTAAATAATAATACAAATAAAAAAACAATTTTTGAATGGTTTAGTAAGCATCCTCCTCTTACTGGTAAAGGTTATAAATATTATGCATTAGCTGCAAGTAGCTTAGTTAATGATCAAAAAATATTATTACCTATTATTAAAGATGCTTGGATATATGCTGATTTTAGTCCTGAAGAAGAAAGTGCATATTATAGCAGATGGAAAAAATACTTAACTACAAATGATCATTTAGAACGAATAGAAGAACATCTTTGGAAATCTGATGTTAAATCAGCTGAGCAGTCACTAAAATATGTAGATCGTAATTATCAAAATTCTTTTAGAGCTCAAATTGCTATTATAAATAAATCGCCAAATGCTGAAAAGCTTTTCAGAAAAGTCTCCGAAAAATATTATACTTCTGGTTTGTTATATCGTTACTTAGATTCTAAGAAAAAACAAAAACCAACTAGCGAAGTTATTACTTTATTTAAGAAAGCAAAGAATAATCGTAAGCATTTTGCTAAATGGTGTCGCTTGCAGCTTTATTATGCTCGTGAGTTTATCGATTATAAAGATTTTGTTAATAGCTACAAAATAGCATCATTGCCTTTTGCTACCTGTCCTGAAACTATAAGGGAGCAGGAGTGGATGGCTGGATGGTTGTCATTAAGCTTTTTAAAAAAGCCTGATCAGGCTTTAGCACATTTTAATAAATTTATCAAAATTGTTAAAACTCCTATTAGTTTAGCACGTGGATATTATTGGTTAGGACGAAGTTATGAAGCAAAAGGTAATACACAAACTGCTAAACAATTTTACGAACAGGCTGCTAAATACTCCTTTACCTTTTACAGTCAGGTAGCAAGTATTGAGTTAAATAAAACTAATTTAGTATTGCCTCCTGTACCTGTAGTTAATAATGCAGAAAGAAAAGCTATTGAGAATAAAGATATTATTAAAGCAATAAAATTATTAGTTAAATATGATAAAAATAAATTAGCTGTTATATATTCTAAAGCTGCTATTAAAGAGACTAAAAATCCTGCTGAAATTTTAGTAATAGCAAATATTATTAAGTCAACTAATAATGCTCACTATATGGTTGATGTTGCAAAAATTGCTGCTCAAAATAATATTTTTATTCCAAATTGTGCTTTCCCAACACCTTATAATCTTGCAGGGCTTACTATAGATCCTCATTTAACTTATGGGATAATTAGGCAAGAATCAGTTTTTGATCATAAAGCGGTAAGTAGTGCAAATGCTAGGGGCTTAATGCAGCTTATTGACAAAACCGCTTGTGATACTGCTAAATCTATAAGCGTTAAATGTAGCGTAGCAGATTTAACTCGAAATCCTGCATATAATATTAAACTTGGTACTCATCATTTTAAACAATTACTAGGTGATCATCGTGGATCTTACATTTTATCGATTGCCTCTTATAATGCTGGCAGTCATAATGTTGCAAAATGGATAGATAGATTTGGTGATCCAAGAAATATCAAGGATATGAGAAAAGTTATCGATTGGATGGAGCTTATACCTTATCGAGAAACAAGAGATTATGTTCAAAGAGTTCTTGAGAACATGCAGATTTATCGTATAATCTTAAATAAAAATAGTACATTCAAATTTAGGCAAGATTTGCACGCTTGTGATATATCAAAAAGTTAAAGTTAATTTATATTAATATTTGTTTTGACACATGATAAAATATTAGTATGATATAGATACACAATAATAAATTAACAGAGGAAATTATGCCATTTGGAAAAGCACTTAAAAAATTTGGTAATCAAATAACAAAAGAAGGTAAAAAAAACCTTTATGATCATGATAATAATGTGCACAATATTAAGGAGATGCTTAGCAATTTAGGTATTAATAATGAAAATAAAGAAACTTTTGACATTGGTATGCCACATCCTTTGAAGCCTCTTGATAAACAAGAGCCAATTAAATATAAATGGATAATAGCAAGCACCTCTAATTCAGGAGGTGACAATCAAGAAAAGGGCGAACAAGCTAAGCTAGTATTAAAAGCTTTGTTAGAAACAAAACGTAGCAATGAACTAAGTGATGTAACAAGTGAATTTATAGATCATTTCTCAAAGTTAAATCCTGGTAGTGTAGTAGCATATATGACTACAGCAAAAAAATTAGGTATTAATATCGATGGATGTGTTGCTACTGCTCTTAAAGATATGGAAAAATATCCTGTAAAATGGAATAATGTCTCGACAAAAGAATTATTTACAAAATATGATGTAACAAATCCATATTGTTCTTTTGATAATAAAATAGAACAAGAAGAGATTATATCAGAGATCTCCTCTTCATTAGAAACTCCTAAAGAGTCAATGGAGTTAGCAGCTAAGGATCAAGAACTCATATTATTAAAGCTTGCATATAAACTTAGTAAAAAAGAGTTAACTATGTCAGAAGTTTTTGTAAAAATTGGCTCTTTTAACGACACTACTTTAGCTACAAAATGGTCAGATTATAATAATCTTACTACTGAAGAAGTAATAAATAAGGCAGTAGATATTACCGGTGATATTTCTTGCTTATTAATAGATTAAATTTTCTATATTGTTCTATAATAAGTTTCGCCTTTTAATTTCATTCTTGCGTAGGCGGGAATCCAGTAAAATAAAAAATACATAGTATTTTTTCTGGATCTAGTTCCCAAGCCACGCAGGCAATACCGCCACAGGATGACATAAAAGACGTTGTTAGGTCTATCTAGATAAGCCTCATACAATAATGACATAATAGTAAAACTCTAATAATAAATTCATGAAACTTAAAAATCTAATTTCATTAATATTAATATTTTTCTCACTGTCAGCTTTTTCGCAAGCTACAATACCCAATCTTTTAAAAAATATTCCAATTAATGTTGTTGCACCGGCTTCAGGTGCTGATAGCAAAACTTTAGCCGATTTAAAAAATATCAAAACTCTTAACTTAAATATACCGATTAAGTGCCTTAGTAAAGGTGATTTACCATTTTTAGCAAGTACTGATGAGATAAGGTTCAATTGTTTGAAAGATGCCTTATATAATGAATCTAGCAATATAGTATGGAGCTTAAGAGGTGGTTACGGGTCAGCAAGATTAATTCCTGATTTATTAAAACTTCCAAAACCAAATAAAGAAAAGTTTTTTATAGGATATAGCGATATAACAGCTTTGCATCTTTTTCTATCGCAAGAATGGGGATGGAAAACAATACATGGCACTAATGTAGCCGGTTTACTGAAACCCGAACAAGATCAAGGTAACTTTATAAAACTTGCTGAAATATTACAAGGTAAAGTAAAACAGGCTACCATTAATGAGTTAGTGGCTCTTAATGATGTAGCCAAGCCAATAGAGCTTGTTAGCGGCAAGCTAACCGGCGGTAACCTAACTATGGTATTAACTAGTATAGGAACTAAATGGCAAATAAAAACTGCTGGTAAAATTCTTTTTTTAGAAGATACAAATGTAGCTCCTTATCAGTTAGATCGTGCTTTGCTCCAATTGAAACAAACCGGATTACTTGAAAATATTAAAGCTATAATATTTGGTACGTTTGATAAAGATTCTAAAGTCACAATGTTAGTACTGAGTAATTTTGCCAATAGTTTAAAAGTACCGGTATTTAAAACTGATAGATTCGGTCATGAAAAAATCAATGATCCAATTATTTATAACACGGATAGTAAAATTATAAGTAACGGCGAAAAATTTAAGTTGATAATGGATTTGTGATAACTCCTATTATTTTATACACACAAATATACTAAAATAGGAAAATAGGAATTTTGTAAATAAAATATTATGATAGCAGAAAGTCACATAGAAACAATAAAGCAAGTTGGAGATAACGGGCAAGTATCTCTTGGGAAAAATATGCTGGTAAGCAAATCCAAGTTTTAACGTTAATAGATGGTACTATAATAATTAAACCTGGCAAATTTATTCCTGATCATGAAATGTGGCTTTATAATAAAAATAACAATGAAATAATTGATAGAGCTATAAAATGGGTAGAAACAAATAAAAGGCATGAAAATTTTGATGAAATAGTAGATTTGGTACAAAGTGACTAAAATATTACTAGATATGAATTATCCTGCTTTTCAAGAACAATTATTTATCATAGAAAAGCAAGAACAACGTGCTTTACTTACTACTTTAAAGAAAATTAAACAATTAGAATGGGAAGAATTATATAAATATAAAGATATAAGGTGGGAATTAATTACCTCAAAAACAACATCAAAAGGTAATAATGTCACAAAAATATCGTGGCACACAGTATATAGAGATGGTAATTATCTTGTATTGCTCGCACTATTTCCTGATCATGACGGTGCTTATATCTAGTTAAATAGTGTGAAAGTCATTATAAGGAGAGGCACATGTTGTTGCATGGATGCGATGTCATTCCCGCAGAAGCGGGAATCCATTATAAAGCGAGATAACCTGAGCTTTTAGTTTTAAAAACCTACTGTATTTAGCATTTTTTTGGGATTTCCGCTTTTCTAACTAAGAATGACAATTAATACCCTCTCAAATGCAAATAATCATTATATTTAGACATATCCAAATCATCAACAAAAGACTTGTTTATAACATAATATTCAAGCAATCTAATTAATCCTTGTTTATGTTTTTCTAGTGTTTCCATGCTTAAACTTATTTCTGTTGTGTGCACATAAGGTTCGGTGCTAGTTATTTTTACATAGGCAATGGTGATGTTTTCAACTGGATTCCCGCTTCTATGAGAGTGATATAGGGGAGCATAAGAATGAGGTATATTAAAGCCGTTTTCGAGTATCATCAAACTTTCTATAATAAGCTGAGGTGAAAGTCCTAGCTCTATTTCTTTTTTAGTTGGGATAGTACCAGTTTTATAATCTAATATAGTTATGCGGTTTGATTTACTGATTTCAATTCGGTCAGCTATACCAATTATTTTTATATTCTGTCCTGCTATATTTAAGTTCAGCTCTCCCTTAATTTCAAAATAAATTTTTTGACAATTTTTTCTGCGTTCCATATCAAATAAAATAAAAGCTTTGCTGAGTAGTGTTAATTTTGTTTGCCAAGTTTTCTTTGTATATGTCGGTAGAATAGTGCTATGTAAAATATTATTGCCAATATTTAGCAAAGCCTGCTGTTTATCAAGCATATTTTGCTGGTCATAATTCTTAGAATATTCTTCTAAAACTTTATGAATAAAGTTCCCAAAATCTGATATTTTTGGCTCTTCCCATATCTTATCTTGAGTCCGTAGCTTTAGAATTTTCTTAGCATAAAAACCATAAGGATTTCTAATTAGGGTTTCTATATCTGTTACAGATAATATATTGGGGGAAAAAGTACTGTGTGCCGCCGGTTCTATGTCATTCCCGCAAAAGCGGGAATCCAAAAAATAGATTCCCGCTTTTGCGGGAATAACATCAAGAGAAGTAGGTATAACATTTTTTAACTTCAAAAATAAATTACAAGGAGTGGATAATTTTCCGGCATATTTTTTAGCATTTAATATGATTACTTCTTCATTTTGTAATAACAAATCAAAATAGTCTGAATATATTTGGGGATTAACTTCATCATAATCTATATCTAATATTTGCTTTGCTTCCTTGCTTAAATAAGGGTGAGTAGTGGCAGCAGCATCCCAATTATCGCTATTAAAATGTGGTAATATAACTAAATTGAAATGAGATACAGCAAGTTCTTCAGGTGAACCGATAATTATCTTAGATTCAATATTTTTATAATATTTAACGTTAGAAAGTAATGAAGTAAAAATGTTAGAAAAATCTTTTTTACTGGTGTTTATATTGCCGCTAAACTCTATTAAATTATTTAAAAATTCTAATAGCTCAGCTCCTCCCTCTTTTCCCCAAATTTCTGGTAAAAGCTTTTCAGTTATTTCTTTAGAAAATACTAATATATCATTGATATTATAAGGTTTTGTAGTAAATAAAATATCTACTAAATTATGGCAGTAACTTCTTAGATCCTCATTATCAAATTGTAATTGTAGTAAATACTTTGGTGAAGATATAAAACGATTTTTACCTGATAATAATAACTCGAGTTTTTGAACATTAGTGCAGTTTATTAAAGGGTTTTTAAGTAATAAAAATAAAAGTTTCAAATCAAAATTATTACATAATATATTGATGATAGATATTAGTAAGCTACTTACATTTGTTAGTTTTAGATCATTACCGATCAAATCTTCAAACACTAACTCATATTTATCTAAATAGTTACAATATATCCTTTTCAATTTATTGTTATTTATAACAATAGCTATTTTTTTATCCGCATTCTGCTTGCATATGTGAGCTATCTGCTCAGCTTCTTCATAAATATCCGTAGGCTCATAATAATATATGTTATTGCGCACTAGTTTTATCTCATTATATTTAATTATTTGCAGTTCTTCTTCATATTTTTTTATGAAAGAATCAGGCTTAAATATGCCGGCTAATATTATCTGTTTACGGCTATTTTTGGTTCTTACTATCTCTTCCAAAAGCAATTTTAATTTATAATTATTGCTGCTTTGTTTTTCGTTTTCTTGCCATTTAAAAAAACTATATTCTAAGAATTTATAAATATTTTGCCAATATTCTGAATTATTGTAAGTCTCAATTAGTTTTATATCGATATTATTATTTTCTAAATCTGCAAATAATTTATTTAAAATTCTAGCAGCTTTTAACGCTGCCTCAGGAGTAAAATCTAATTTTTTATATTCGGTAATTATTTTTGATAGGATGAATAATTCTTCCATTTTAGACATGTAATCTTCTGAAGAATCCTTTTTTGAAATAATAGCATTGAATGGGATAATAATAGGTAAATTCTTTACATTATAATTGCCAGTCAAAAGCTCCTTTAATTCGATGCAAGAACGACTATTTGGCAATATTATTTTGAGTTCTTTATGCAAATTCTCTTTACCAAATTTACTTATAATAAATTCAGCAAAATCCTGTAAAAAAGGAATACTAGGAATCATAAATATCGTTTTTATATTGAATATATCATATTTGAGATCTAAAACAAATTTTATTAAAAAATCATATTGTATGGTAATTAATCCTTGATTATTAATTTTTGTTAACTATTATGAGGGAAATTATTAAATTAAAATCCAGGAGGGTATAATGGAGTATAAATTTGAAAAAATCTTTTTAAATAATAATAAAGAGGATTTATTAGCAGAAGCAGCATATAAAGGTGAATTTGAAAAAGTTTTATCAATGTTAGACGAAGGGGGAATTTATTATCCATCTGATGGTTCAAACCTCCACCTTCAGGTGGAGAAACTTTAGTTTGAAATAGTCATAGTCGCTCTGTATAAAATAAGTAAAGAGGACTTATTTTATAGGATGACTA
>DYDT01000193.1 GCA_020404485.1 Rickettsia endosymbiont of Diachasma alloeum
TAATCGCTGATTCTTTAAATTCAGCTGGATATACCTTTGGTTTTATATCTGTCATTTTTATCCTTTCTGTTAATATCGTCTATTATTAACTGTCCGGAAAACTATAGCCACATCACTTTTTATAAGGATAAAAAAAATATTAATTTGCTTAAGTCGCTGAGATGTAAATTATCTATAACTACATGTAATAGAGAAGAATTTAAAAAAATACTTGATCCTGTGGAAAATTCTGCAAAATTTATTGCTGAATATTTACTGAATAACTAAATGTAATTAAGACTTCTTTTTGAACATCTCTAGCATTCTTTTTGTGACTATGAATCCGCCAAAGATATTGATAGATGCAAGCAGCGTTGCAAAAATCCCTAGCAAGCCAGAAAAACCAAAGGCACTACTACTTGCTGCTATCATAGAGCTTAGCACTATAATGCCTGAAATAGCGTTAGTGATTGACATAAGTGGAGTGTGTAATGCTGGAGTTACTTTCCATACTACATAATAGCCTACAAAAGAAGCTAGTACAAAAACTGTTATAGCAAACACTAAAGGATCAATAGTAGAGGCTGCAACTTGTGAGCTGCCATCTATCACTAAATCTTTTAATTTATCTGATAGTTCTTGGGTGTTTTGAGCAATTTCACTAGCTTGCCTAGCTATTATTGGTAATTGATTCATATTTTTTCTTTTGGTTGTGTTTTTTTACTAATGTCGTCATTGCGAGCGAGCGTAGAGAGCGTGGCAATCTCATCAAAAAGTTTTGAGATTGCCTCTTCTCGCAATGACGTATTATTACCCAAACTTCTCGTTCACAATTTTGCCATCCTTAGTAACCAACATAGACTGCACTAACTCATCATCCATATTAAGTTTGCCGTCTTGGA
The DNA here is from genome assembly GCA_020404485.1 of Rickettsia endosymbiont of Diachasma alloeum. GTDB lineage: Bacteria > Pseudomonadota > Alphaproteobacteria > Rickettsiales > Rickettsiaceae > Rickettsia. Next base: position 882 of record DYDT01000193.1, read on the forward strand.
GTGCATAATTTAAAAAATTATATAAATTCTTAGAATATAATTTTGAGCTATCAGTTGCAATTTTAGCAGCAAGGTTTGATAAACCTATTATAGTAACGCCGTGTTTAGTAATGATTTTATCAAGTTCCGAGCCTTCAACATTTCCGCCCGTTGCGGTTGCTATATCAACAACAATCGATCCACGCTTCATTGATTCTAGCATTTTGTCTGTAACAAGCAAAGGTGCTTTTTTTCCAGGAATTTGTGCAGTAGTAATAACTATATCATAGTTTTTAATGATTTTTGCTAAAAACTCTTCTTGCTTAACTTTATAGCTTTCAGAGCTTTCCCCAGCATAACCTGATTTATCTTGTAGATTCTCTTGCAGTTCTGGCGAAACAAATTTAGCCCCTAAACTCTCCACTTGTTCCTTTGTCGCCGATCTTACGTCATATCCTGCAACAACGCTACCAAGTCTTTTTGCTGTTGCAATTGCTTGTAGTCCTGCAACACCGATACCAAGTATTAGAGTTTTACAAGGTGAAACAGTGCCTGCTGCCGTCATCATCATTGGAAAAGCTTTGGTATAATGATAGCTCGCTTCAATTACTGCCCTATATCCTACTAGATTACTTTGTGAAGATAGAGCATCCATATTTTGAGCTTTGGTAATTCTTGGTACTAATTCCATTGCAAAGCTAGTCAGATTTTTTTTAGCTGCTGCTTTGATATATTCGTGATTTAAATAAGGCGATAGAAGCCCGATAATAACAGCTCCTTTTTTAGCAAATTCAAGTTCACTATATTTATCACTAACAGGCGATGGTTGAACCTTTAATATAATATCAGCATCAGAAATAATTTCGAGTGGTACAGCAGATATTTTAGCACCTACTGCTATATATTCTTCATCAAGAAAGCCAGCATAAGCCCCTATATCTTTCTCGACAGTAACAGCAAAGCCTTTTTTAACCAAAAGGCTAGCTACTTCAGGTGTGATAGCAACTCGAGTTTCGTGCTTTACTTTTTCTTTTAAGGCAACAATTTTCATAAATACTATTTGTTTTAAGTATATAACTAAGGTATTTTAAACATAATTAAAAATATAAAACAATGAAAATGAATAAAATATTTTCTTTAATTATCATTTATCTTTCCATAAATTCGATTGCGGCATTTGGAGCAGCTGATAAAGCGGCAGTTTTAGAGTTAAAAACATATCTGCGTACAATGAAATCGATTGCGGTAGATTTTACACAAGAAGATTCTAAAGGTAATATAACTCAAGGAAAATTATTGATCAGTAAGCCTTATAACTTCAGATGTAATTATTACCCTCCTTTCCCTATAATTATAGTAGGTACTAAAAATTTTGTATCGATGTATGATTATGATATGGAGCAAGTAAGTCGTATTGCTAGGGACGAAAATATATTTAATTTTTTACTTGAGGATAATGAAAATTTCGACAAAGATTTTGTAGTTAAATCAGTTATTAATGAAAAAGAGTTCTCAAGGATTAATATTTATCACAAAGTAACAGAACGACATAGTGAAATTACTTTAAATAAAGCCAATAAACAAATTGAGTTGCTTAAAATATTTGAGGATACTAATGTAGTAACTATTAAATTTGATAAGATAGTTAAAGTACAAAAATTTGATGAAGATTTATTTAAGTTAAAAAATCCTGAGATATTTGGTCCGCCTAATAGGTTAACAAAATCAGAAATAGAAAAAAAATATGTTGTTTCTTCTAGCTAAAAAGGTTATGTTAATTATGCTAGTGGTGGGCATCGTGCTTATTTAGTGTGCTTATTTAGTTGGTCAGGTCCGAGAGGAAGCAGCCAGAGTAGGATTCGCTGGGTCACTACTAGCATTCTAGTTAATTTATTATCCATCTGATGGTTCAAACCTCCACCTTCAGGTGGAGAAACTTTAGTTTGAAATAGTCATAGTCGCTCTGTATAAAATAAGTAAAGAGGACTTATTTTATAGGATGACTA
>DYDT01000194.1 GCA_020404485.1 Rickettsia endosymbiont of Diachasma alloeum
GATAAAATTACAGATAAAAATATCCTTATTGATCAAGCGGTTGATAAAATATTTTTACAAGCTAAATCGGAAAGTAAGCAAAATTTACCTAATAAAAAAGAATTTGCTAATGAAGTAAAAACATTATGTAAAGAAAATCCAGAACTTGAGAATTATATTGTAGAAAAATTAAGTTCAAAACCTATTAGTAGTGTAGGGGACGTTTCTACCCCAAAAACGAATCAATATAGACATGTTTCAGATCATGCAAATTCTCCTATGCAAGTGCTGAATCCTTTATATGAAAATTTAGTAAATAAACAAGATATAAAGGCAGGACTCTTAGCAAATATGCTAAGTGAACAAGTTTCGAAAAAGCTATTTGATAGAGGTGATAATAGGGGAGAAGATTTTCATATGATTAATCAGACCTTAAAACAAGTAATTTCCGAGCATATTAAAGAAAACCCACATAGTGTAGATCATTTTTCAACACCTGAAAATCAGGAAAAGCTGACAAACAATATTGCCAATACTTTAAACGCTAAATCTAAATATACTTGGGCTGGTCTTGCTACTGGCGGCGTTTATCTACCAAAAGAGATTTTTAACGAGGAATTAAAAGATAATTTAAAAACTGAGTTTAAAAATAATTGTCATTCAAATATTTTAGTTGAAGCAAAGAATATGGCTTTAAAATTGAGTAATAAAATCGTTATAAATACCGATCACACATTAAGCTCTCTATCTAATACTCCTACTACGCATAAACATAAGCAAGAAACGCAAAGATAATAATATCTATATAATACTTGACTAATTTACTAGGACATTCTATTGTAAATTTGGATATTTATAGTGAATAATAGTATGATGCTAACGACAAAAGGTAGATATCCGAAATGGCTATATTAGAGATGGCTTCAAATGTAGGCAATGAGCCTATAAGGCTGAATGAAATCTCTTTAAAACAAAATATATCACTTAATTATCTAGAGCAAATATTTTCTAAGCTTAAAAAAGCTAGTCTAGTTAAGGCTATGAGAGGTCCAAATGGAGGATATATCCTAATAGGTAAATTAGAAGAAATAAAAATTTCTAATATTATGGATGCTGTAAATGAAAATTTCATAATGACTGGCTGTTATAAAAAATCAAAAATTGTGCCTCGAGTACAATGAAATGTAATTCGCATAAATTATGGAAAGGGCTTGGTAAGCATATTAGAGATTATTTTGAAAATATTTCAGTTAAAGACGCTCTAAATCTGAATTTAAATATATGATATATTTAGATCATAACTCTACTACTCCTATTGCACCAGAGATTAAGAAATATGTAATAAGCTTGATGGATAAGGAGCTTAACCCTTCATCTGTTCATAGCTCAGGTAGATTTGCTAAGAATATTATAGAAATAGCACGCTCTCAAATAGCTACAGCTCTTGAGGCGTCCTCTAGGGAATATGATATTACTTTTACTTCATCCGGAACGGAAAGTAATAACTTAATAATGAAAAATTTTTATGACGGTGATATTTTCATTTCTGCTATTGAACATCTATCAATCTATAACCATATAAAGCATGCTCCAAATATTAAAGTAATAAAAGTTGATAAGCAGGGAATAATTGATCTCGAGCATTTGGAGGAGCTATTAGCCCAAAGTACGGTTTCTAAAAAGTTAGTGTCCGTAATGATGGCTAATAATGAAAGCGGAGTACTACAAGATATAGCTAAAATAAGTGAGATAGCTAAAAAATATGATGCAAAATTTCATAGCGATTTAGTACAAAGTTTTGGTAAAATACCAACAAATATCAAAGAGTTAGGAATAGATTTTGCTACAATTTCAGGACATAAAATAGGAGGCGGGCAGGGAGGAGCTGCTTTGATCTCTACTTCTCGCTTTCCGCTTACTCCAATAATCATAGGAGGTGGGCAAGAGAAGTCAGTACGTTCAGGCACTGAAAATGTTTTAGCAATTGCAGGCTTTGGTTTAGCAGCTGAATTAATGAAGAAAAATATTGTAGAGAACTATATAAAACTCAAAAGCTTACAAGAAATTTTAGAGAAAAAATTAAGAAAATATCCTAATGTAAATATTATTAGCAAAAACGCAAAGAGATTACCTAATACTACATTGTTTACTGTGCCAGGTACGGATGCTCACACCAAATTAATTGGTTTTGATTTGCGTTATATTGGTGTAAGTTCCGGCTCAGCCTGCTCATCAGGTAAGATATCTAAATCACATGTGCTAACTAATATGGAGCTAGATGAAGAGGAAGTAAAATCGTCTATTAGAGTGTCTTTAGGCTGTAATAATAGGGTCGATGATATAGAAGCGTTTATGAAGGCTTTTGTGAACATTTATGATGTTATGTAGCGTCATTGCGAGGAGATGCGTAGCATTGACGAAGCAATCTCATAAAGTAATACAAAACTCCTGAGATTGCTTCGTTAAACTTGCAGTTTTTCCTCGCAATGACAATAAAAACGCAATGACAATAAAAATTCACTTACAAAACAAGAATTAACTAACAATATGAACACACAATTAAATAATTTAATCCTGCCAATATATATGGATTATCAGGCAACGACGCCGTTAGATCCACGTGTGATGGAAGCGATGCTGCCATATTTTACTACCAAGTTTGGTAATCCTCATTCACGTAGTCATTCTTTTGGTTGGGAAGCTGAAAATGCTGTAGAAGAGGCAAGAGGTGATATTGCAAAGCTAATAGGGGCTGAAGCTAAGGAAATAATATTTACATCCGGTGCGACTGAGTCTAATAACCTTGCTATAAAAGGCATAGCAAAATTCTATGGTAATAAAAAGAACCACATCATTACAGTAGTTAGCGAACATAAATGTGTCCTTGATGCTTGTAGGCATTTAGAGCAGGAAGAGATAAAAGTCACCTACTTACCGATCAAACCTAACGGAATAATCGATTTAGAGGTTTTAAAAAATGCTATAACGGATCAGACTATGTTAGTATCAGTTATGGCAGTAAATAACGAAATAGGTGTGATTCAGCCTTTAAAGGAAATTGGAAAAATTTGCTGTGAGAAAGGTGTTTTCTTTCATTCTGATATCGCTCAAGGGTTTGGTAAAATCCCAATTGATGTTAATGAGTGTAATATTGACCTTGCAAGTATCTCAGGGCATAAGATTTATGGTCCAAAAGGTATAGGTGCTTTATATGTTAGAAAAAAGCCTCGTGTGCGTATCACTCCGCTAATAAATGGTGGGGGTCAAGAGCGTGGGATGCGTTCCGGTACGCTGCCAACTCCTTTAATAGTAGGGCTTGGCACGGCTGCTAATATCGCTTATAATGAGATGGAAAAAGATACCAAGCATGTAAATCACTTATTTGATAAGTTTTTAGATGCTATAAATAGTCAAATTTCTGAAGTTTACTTAAATGGTGATAAAGATCAAAGATATAAAGGTAACTTGAATTTAAGCTTTGCGGGTGTTGAGGGAGAATCGATTATCCTTGCCATTAAAGATTTGGCGGTTTCGTCTGGTTCGGCTTGTACTTCAGCTTCGCTTGAACCATCATATGTATTGCGTTCTATGGGAGTTGATGAAGAGCTTGCCCATACTTCGATTAGATTTGGCATAGGTAGATTTACTACCGAGCAGGAAATAGATTATGCAGTAAAGTTAATATGCTCAAAAATCAATAAGCTACGAGACTTAAGCCCGCTTTGGGAAATGATGCAAGAGGGGATTGATCTAAAAAAAATTAAATGGGCTCGTAATAACTTCGTATAGCATACATTATACGAA
>DYDT01000195.1 GCA_020404485.1 Rickettsia endosymbiont of Diachasma alloeum
TTACTATTTTGTATAATATTTCTACCCAATCAGCACGTTGGATAAGGCTTTTGCACTCAATATTTTGCCATCCGGAGATAACAAAATGAAAAATTGTCATGTAGTGAGAGAAAAACTAGGAGTAACTCATTTAATTACCATTGATTTGCATTCTGACAAAATAGAAAAACTTTTTAACATCCCTATTTCTAATCTCAAACCTATCGAATTATACTTACCATTTTTGCAAAATTATAAAAATTGTATTATAGTTGCACCCGATAAAGGAAGCATACATAAGGTAGAAGCCATTAGAAACTTGTTTAGCATAGATGTAGCTTATATAATTAAAGAAAGGGATATAAATAATAATTGTAATATGATATCTATAACAGGTAATGTTGAGGGCAAAAATTGTATATTAATTGATGATATTATTGATAGCGTTGAAACCATTTATAAAGCTGCTAATTTCTTAAAGCAGCATGGAGCTTTATCGGTAAGTGCTTTTATTACGCATGCTGTACTTTCAAAAAATTATGATATCGCATTATTGGATCGTATTTTTGTTACTGATACTATAGAAACAGATGACTTATCTTCTAAATTTCATATAATACCTATATTGCCCATCTTAGTAAAAGAGTTAAAAAATATAATATGAGTTTATGCACTCTTGAAATAAATTTGTCAGCTATAAAAGCTAATTATCGTTTATTAAAAAATATTTGTGAAATGACTGAAGTAGGAGCGGCAGTTAAAGCTAACTCTTATGGACTCGGTGCAATAGAAATTACTAAAGCCTTGCTAGAAGAAAATTGCCGATATTTTTTTGTTGCCTCAAGTAATGAGGGAATTAGTTTGCGTAAAGCTATAGGCAACGAAGTAAATATTCTTATTCTTAATGGCGTATTTGAACATGATGCTTTAGAACTTATAGAATATAATTTAATACCTGTTTTAAATAACTTAAACCAAATCAAGACTTGGCAAAAATTTAGTAGTCTAAAAAATCAATTACTACCTTGCTACCTGCATTTTAATACTGGTATTAATCGCCTTGGGCTAAACCATAATGAGATAGAACAGCTAATTAATAATCGTGATTTGTTAAAAGGGTTGAATGTGGAATATATCATAAGCCATTTATCAGCTTCTGAGGATAGCGATAACCCTTATAACCTAGAACAACTAAACAAATTTAAAGCTTATTTGGAATATTTCCCAACTGTTAAAGCAAGTCTTGCTAATTCCGGCGGTATATTTTTAGGGAAAGATTATCACTTTAATCTAGTAAGACCTGGTGCTGCTTTATATGGTTTAAATCCTTTAAACCATAACAAACCCAATCCGATGCAAAACCCTGTAACATTAAAAGCACCTATAATTCACTTACAAAAATTGACATATGGGAGTCGTATCGGCTATAATATGACTTTTTCAACCAAGCGTGATAGTTTAATCGCAACTCTGCCTTTTGGCTATGCTGATGGATTTAGTCGTAATTTTAGTAATCAAGGTACAGTATTTATTAATGGTCGCAACGTCCCAATAATAGGACGAATATCAATGGATTTAGTCAATATTGATGTTACCGATCTACCATCCTCGGATATTTTTCTAGGACAAGAAGTAGAAATTATTGGAAATAATTGCACTCCTGATAAAATAGCAGATATTATAGGTACTATAGGATATGAGATATTAACTAGCCTTGGTAATAGATATAAAAGAATTTACACTTGATAATGTTATAACCTTATTGTCATCTAGTTGCTTGTCCACGGCATGACAGCTAAAATAACATTAATAATTTAAAATATAAAAATGAATAATACACATGTTATTAAATATAGCTAATGCTATTGGTAAACGCACCATAAAACTAGCACAAAGTATCGGCAAATTTTCTATATTTAGCTTAGCTGCCATTACTAGCATTATAAGACCACCTTTATATTTTAGTTTAATTATCAAACAATTATTATTTATTGGCTTTTATTCGCTGCCTGTTGTTGCCATGACTACCTTTTTCTCAGGTGCAGTATTGGCATTACAGAGTTATACAGGATTTTCTCGTTTTTCTGCTGAAAGTTCTATCGCAACTGTAGTAGTGCTATCCTTAACTAGGGAACTTGGACCAGTGCTTGCGGGGTTAATGGTAGCAGGAAGAGTAGGAGCATCAATTGCAGCGGAAATAGGTACTATGAGAGTTACCGAACAAGTAGATGCTTTATATACTCTATCTACAGATTCTATTAAATATCTCGTTTTCCCAAGAGTAATTGCAGCTATTATTACTATGCCTTGTCTAGTTTTAATCGGCGATGTAATAGGGGTTATGGGAGGTTACTTAGTTGGCGTATATAAGCTTGACTTTAACATTAGCACTTATTTAACTAGTACTTTTCAATATTTAGAGCCAATAGATGTAATATCTGGTCTTGTTAAAGCCGGAGTTTTTGGCTTTATTATTTCTATAATAAGTTGCTATAGTGGTTATTATTCAGGTAAAGGAGCTAAAGGTGTTGGAAGAGCAACTACTTCAGCAGTAGTAAATTCTTCCATTTTAATCCTAATTAGTAACTACTTAATAACCGAATTATTTTTTAAAGTATAAAAAAGATATGAGTGTAGAAGAAATAAAAATTAAGATTCGATCGTTATACAAGTCTTTTAATAGCCATAAAGTACTAGACGGAATAGATTTAGATGTTAAAAAAGGTAGCTCTTTAGTCATTTTAGGCGGTTCAGGTAGCGGTAAGTCGGTCCTAATTAAAAATATAATAGGGTTAATTAAGCCTGATCAAGGTAAAATCTTTATTGATAATGCAGAAATTCAAGATATTTCAAACAAAAAAAGGTTTGAGATTATGAAAGATATTGGATTTTTATTCCAAGGTGGTGCCCTTTTTGATTCTTTAAATGTACGTGATAATATTACTTTTGATACTAATAAATTATCTAAAAAAGAGAAGAACGATCTTGCCGGAGCAAAACTTGACTCAGTAGGTTTATCACCTGGAATTCTTGAGTTATATCCATCAGAATTATCAGGAGGCATGCAAAAAAGAGTAGCACTTGCACGAGCAATTTGTAGTACTCCATCGATTTTATTCCTTGACGAACCAACAACAGGACTTGATCCTATAATGGCGAATGTTATTAATGAGCTGATTATAAAGATCCAAGAAGAGCTAGGAGCAACTACAATTACTATAACTCATGATATGATTAGTGCTGAAAAAATAGCTAAAGAAATAGCAATGATTTATCAAGGAAAAATTAAGTGGTATGGTAGCAAAGATGAAATGCGTAATAGCAATAATCCTTACTTAAAGCAGTTTATAAACGGCTTAACTACCAGTCCTATTGAGGTATAATATGTTTAAAAATTTATTATTTATACTAATGATTTTAAGTATAAGTTTTAATGTTTATGCCATAAATAATAGAGCTTATACGACATCAGATATAGTAAAAATAGCAATCGTTCTTGGAATTGTTGCTTTAATTTTTAGCCCTGCAAAATTTCGTATTATAGTTATTGGTACTGCTCTAGGTCTAACTCTTGCATATTATACCTATAAATATATAATACCTATCTTTATTTCTTCTTTAAACGGTCCTTAATCTACTTTATAACCCGCTAAAGCTTATTTAAAAACTTCCAAATCTATTAGCCAATCACTCATATCGAGACCGTAAGGTAAAATCATTTGAGGCTTAATAGGAAAATAAGCTAACTTAAATCCCCATTTAATTCCTCCGATAACTTTTATAGTTTTATTTTGAACGCTAATTTAGGATAAGGGATAGATAAAACCCACATTCCGCTCCAAAATATCAAAATAAAATAATTATTGAATAATTAATGCAAAAAGTATTCACTAAGAATGAGTAATATTATAGAGTACACTAAGTGATGAGAATAGAAA
>DYDT01000196.1 GCA_020404485.1 Rickettsia endosymbiont of Diachasma alloeum
AATAACTTCGTATAGCATACATTATACGAAGTTATACGAGCTATTTCTAACATTAGATTGGAATAAGCTTTAGCTTAAATTCTAAGGCACTTCCAGTGCCTACCATCAACCTACCGGCTCTCAGCCGGTAGTGGTTGAGTTATTAGAAGCATAAAAGCTAGAAATAGTGGTATTTCTAGCTTTTTTTGTTATTATAGTCAATGTTATTTTCGTGTGAGGCTTGCTTGCATCGATGTAGAGTCGTCATTGTGAGGAGAGGCGAAGCCTCAATCTTAGGAGTTCTACTTCATGAGATTGCCACACTCATTGCAGTCATGTAGCTCATGACAATTTATGAGCCATGCAACAACGCTAAAATAACAAACGAATTAAGATTTTAAGATAGCAAGATGCCAAAATTAAAAATATTTTTATTTAAATATCTCTACAGTAAAAGAGTTATCGGTATTTTAGTCGCAATAGCTATTATTTTTTCTTATCTTACTTATTACACAATATCTACAGGTACAAAAAGTGGTGTAGTTAATTCTAGTAAAGTAATTTGGTTTTTACTAATTGATTTAATAATTTTCTTAATTCTTGGCGTACTATTAACTCGTAAATTTTTCCAAAGTTTTTTCTTTAAAAATAGCGATCAAAATACTTCTAAGTTACAAAATCGTATAGTAGTGGCGTTTAGTCTAGCTGCTGCTATTCCTACTATAATTGTTTCAATATCTTCTGCTTATTTTTTAAACCTTAGTATTCAAGCTTGGTTTGATCAAAAAATTTCTATTGTGCTTGATCAATCTATAATGGTTGCTGATTCTTATATTACTGAACATAAATTACAGTTGCGAGAAACAGCACTTGCTGTTGCTGAAGATTTAAGCGATATGTATTACGATTTAATTCATAATCCTGCTTTATTTACTAAGACACTAAATACTGAAGCTGAAATGAGATCGCTTGATGAGGCAATAGTATTAAATAAGTCGACCAACACAATAATTGCTAATAGTTATTTAAGTTTTTCCTTATCATTTGCAACTATTCCGGCACATTTAATTAAAAAGGCAGATTCATGTGAGCCTGTGGAAGTAAAATCTGATCCAACTAAGATAAGAATGTTGATTAAATTAAAAGAATATAATGACGTATATTTGCTAGTTGGTAGGTTAATTGATAATAAAATTATTGATCATATAGATGCAACTAATGGAGCGGCAGCAGAGTATCATCGTCTTAAAAATCAAATAGGAAACATACAAATAAAATTCTCAATTATTTTTATCTTTATTGCTTTATTACTTCTTTTAGTAGCGATAAGTTTTGGTGTTATAGTTACTGCTAAAATAGTAAACCCTATCAAAAAGTTAGTTATTGCAACAGATAAAGTAAAGGGCGGTGATCTAACAGTGCAAGTTCCAGAGAATGAAGTGGATAAAGATGAAATAGGAACGCTTTATGCTGCATTTAATAGAATGATTAAGCAACTTTCACGCCAGCAAAGAGATTTAGTGATAGCACAACGGGCGTTAGCTTGGTCAGATGTGGCAAAAAAAGTAGCACATGAGATTAAAAATCCATTAACACCTATTTTGCTTGCTTCCGAGCGATTACTTAAAAAATTTAGTCCTGAAATTAAAGAAAGGGCAGAGTTTGAGAATTATTTAAAAATGATTATTCGTCATACTAATGATATTAAAAATATTGTATCTGAGTTTGTTCTTTTTGCTCGTCTTCCTGCACCTAAATTTACTAATTGTGACTTGATTTATGTAATTAATAATATTGTAGAAGCACGTAAATTACTTAATGATAATATTTCTTATATTTTTGAAACTAATATCGATCAATTTGATTTTACGTGTGATACTACTCAGATAAATCAAGTAATGATAAATCTACTTAAAAATGCTGAAGAATCATTAGAGGAAAGCAATCAAGCAGAGATAAAAGTTAAGATAAATGTGAGTGAGCAATTTATTAATATTATAGTCATAGATAACGGCAGAGGATTCCCGCCTGAGCTAATAGGTAAGGCTACTGAAAGCTATGTAACCACTAGAAGTAAAGGTATGGGATTAGGGCTTGCTATCGTTAAAAGAATAGTTGAAGAACATTGTGGAGTTTTAGACATCGCAAATAGAGAGACAGGCGGAGCTGTGATTGATATTAGATTTAACCTTGAAGAACTTAAACTCAAGGTTAAACGTCAAGAAATAGGTGTAATTAGTTAGGCTTTCTAAAAATTTTAAGAAGCTTATAATTATAAATTTTTAGGAATTTTGAATTAATATTCAGTACTATGATGGCTATTATCACCATAATGCGAATAAAAATCAGTAATCTCCTGTTCGTTTGTGAGACCGGACATAATTACACCAAGACCAATACTACTAACTCTACCATTGTCATAGCTACTATAAATTGGTACTACTAATATCACGATTTACTGTTTCATCGGCTTTTCGTCCTACTTCTGCACAGAATGTAGTAGCCCATTTTTGGTGCGAATTTGGCATCGTTGCTAGGCAAACCGCTTGTGCTGCCCTACCAACAGGACCTAAATTACTATCATTACTTCCTGGATAATCTCCTCTGCCTTTACTCATAAAATCTCCTTATAATTTGTTGATTATCCATCTGATGGTTCAAACCTCCACCTTCAGGTGGAGAAACTTTAGTTTGAAATAGTCATAGTCGCTCTGTATAAAATAAGTAAAGAGGACTTATTTTATAGGATGACTA